>CAYQLK010000001.1:0-42441 GCA_964418515.1 uncultured Gammaproteobacteria bacterium
AGTACCGCCTAGGGGATTCGAACCCCTGATCTCTCGGATGAGAACCGAGTGTCCTAGACCAACTAGACCAAGGCGGCTTAAATAACAATATCCTGCCAACCGACCGCACGATTATATCCGATTCCTCGGCTTGTGGCCAATATGATGTCTGGTTTCTGTCAGTCAAGTCAGGTAGTGTGACAGTTATCGGCCGTGGAATCATTGACAAATGATAGTATTTCAATTATCATCAAGCCCGAAATACAAGATATACCACAGCTAGATTGATGAAATCGACAGCTAGTGGTTTTTTTTATTATGACTAAAGCTAAAGAAATCCTACTAACAAAAGATTTTTTGGAAAATCTTCAAAAAGAGCACAAAAAGTTAACTGGACCCGAAAGAGTAAGGGTTGCTTCAAGAATTCAGGCCGCTCGTGAAATGGGGGATTTGTCTGAAAATTCTGAGTACGATGCAGCACAAGACGAATTATCTGCTCTCGAAGCTAGAATTACTGATATCGAAGCGACATTAAAACACGCTAAGGTTCTTCCAGAACACATTGACAATGATCACAAGGTCAAAGTTGGCTCGATTGTGACTGTTAAAGTTGGCGACTCGGAACAGATTTTTACGATAGTTTCTACACCAGAGGCAGACCCTTTGACTAATAGACTTTCTGAAGACTCTCCAGTTGGAAAGTCGCTTATGGGTGCAAAAGTTGGAGACGAGGTTAGTCCTCCGATTGCTTCAAAGCCTGTATACAAAGTAATCTCGATTGAGACAAGATAATTTTTTGTTGTAGTAAGTCGTCTTGATTGAATGATTGTCTTGGAATATACTCTCCTAAATACAAGTTAGTATTTATAAACTGATGCCAAGTCCATTATCAGAGCTGAGAAAAATCAGGCTCGACAAATTAAAAAAACTTCAAGATCAAAATATTGAAGGCTATCCTTCAAGCTCAAACAGGTCACACATAATTAAGTCCGCACTAAAGTCTTTGGAAAAAGAAGTAACTATTGTAGGTAGGCTATTATCACTTAGATCTCACGGCAAAATTATCTTTGGCGATTTGACGGATTCTAGTGGCCAAATACAAATTCTTTTTAAATCCGATGGATTAGATAAAACAGTTTTTGAAAATATTTCACTATTAGATATTGGAGACTTTTTAGAAGTTACAGGCAAAGTATTTGTAACAAACGCTGGTCAAACTACAGTGGACGTAAAAAAATTCAGACTTCTCGCAAAATCTTTATTACCTATACCGAGTGAATATTATGGTTTGGCTGATATTGAAACAAGGTTAAGAAAACGATATCTGGATATATTAATTAATCCCGAGGTTAAAGATATTTTTATTAAAAAAAATAAATTTTGGTCCTCAATGCGGCAGTTTTTAGTTAACGACGAGTTTTTAGAGGTCGAGATGCCAATTTTGGAAAATATTCCAGGTGGTGCCGAAGCTGAGCCTTTTGTGACTCACCATAATGCCTTAGATAGGGATTTTTACCTGAGAATTTCATTAGAGTTACCTCTTAAAAAAATGCTTGTCGCTGGATATGAAAAAGTGTTTGAAATAGGAAGGATCTTCAGAAATGAAGGTATTGATGCTGAACATCTTCAAGATTACACCCAAATGGAATTTTATTGGGCATACGGAGAGTTCGATAAACTTATGGATTTTACGGAAAAAATGTATCAATTTGTCATTAAAGAAACCTTTGGAACTTTAAAGTTTGAAAGAGATGGTCAAGTTATAGATTGGTCACGCACTTGGCCAAAACTTGAATATTTAGATTTGTTTAAAAAATACACTAACATTGATCTGCTGACCGTTAGTGATGAAGCATTATTTAATTATGCCAAGGCAAACAAAATTGCCTATGAAAAATCAGCAGGACGTGGAAGAATTATTGACTTAATTTTCAAAAAGAAAATACGAATACTTCCTGAAGTTTCGCTACAACCAGCTTTTTTAATTAATCCTCCAGTTGAGATTGAGCCTTTGGCGAAAAAGAATTTTAATAATCCTAAAACAGTTCAGCGTATGCAAATATTAGCTTTTGGTTCAGAGTTAGGTAAAGGATTTGGGGAGCTCAATGACCCGATTGATCAAAGGGAAAGATTTGAAAATCAGATGAAACTCAGAGAAAATGGCGACAATGAGGCTCAAATGATTGATGAGGATTATATTGAAGCAATGGAATATGGAATGCCTCCATCAGCAGGATTCGGAGTATCTGAAAGACTGTTTTCGGTTCTCATGGGGCTTCCCATTCGTGAGACCGTAATTTTTCCACTGATGAAAGAAGGGAAAAATGAAAACGAATAATTTAACAAGCCTAATAAAATTCTTTTTACGCATTCAATGGACAAAAGAGCTTCCAAGACAAGGGTTCGTCACATTAGGCTTTAAAAGAAATGAAGCAGACTCTGTTGCTGCTCATTCTTTTGCAACAGCCATTCTTGCTTACGAACTTGCCATTCTTCATAACAAGGAAAATAAAAAACCTAGAGTCGACGAAAACAAAGTTCTTAAAATGGCGTTGTTTCATGATTTAGCAGAAACAATTGTTGGTGATGTAGGATCGTTTGTAAAATATTTAGAAAAAGGAAAATTTCGCGATATCGAGGATAAAGGAATGGAAATTCTTGTCGAGGATTTAGTTAACAAAGAAGAGATTCTTAGTTTATACAAAGAGTATTCAGAAAGAAAAAGTTTAGAGGCCAGGTTTGCCAAAGCAGCAGATCATATTGACGCGATCGCCCAAATTCAAGGTGTCCCGGCGGCAAAACATGAACTTGAGAAAAAAACTCATGATATTTTAAAAATCACCCGTTTTCCTTGGCACCAAAAAGCAATTACATTAATTACTTCAGGTAAAATTAAAGGTATTGGAGAAATTAAAGATCAAAAATGATTGATATTAAAAAATTAAAATCCGATCCAGATTGGTTTCAAAAAAAGATTCAAGAAAAGGGCATTAATATTTTGGTTAAAAATGTAGTTGAACTTGAGAAGGAAAGGAATACGTTTATCAAATCAATTGAAGAACTTAATCAAAAAAGAAAAATTATTTCCAAGTCAAAGAATCCGTCAGAAGAAGGCAAAAAAATAAAAGCAGATTTAAAAAAGCTTGAAGAATCTTTAAAAATTGTTGAAACAAAATTTCAAGATACACTTTCTAAAATACCAAATCCAGCCTTCGATGAAGTCCCGATTGGTGGCGAGGATAAAAGTTTGGTGGTAGGGAAAAATTTCGAACCAGTTAAGTTTAATTTTACTCCTAAAGCCCACGAAGAGTTAGGCAAATCGCTTAATATTATTGATATTGAATCAGCCGCAAAAGTAAGTGGCTCAAGATTTTATTATTTAAGAGGTAAAGGTGCCGAGTTGGAACTTGCGCTACTTAATTATGCTCGCGAAATTATTGCCGAGAAAAATTTTGTATTCATTCTTCCTCCAGTACTAATTAATTCCTTATCTATGAAGGGGATGGGGTATTTAGAGCATGGTGGCAATGAAGAATCTTATTATCTTGAGAGAGATGATTTATATCTAGTTGGCACTGCCGAACAATCAATTGGTCCAATGCATAGAGATGAAGTACTTAATGTAGATCAGCTACCTCTGAGATATATGGGTTATTCTCCTTCATTTCGTCGTGAGTCGGGGAGCTACGGTAAGGACACAAAAGGCATAATTCGCGTTCATCAATTTAACAAATTAGAAATGTTTGTTTTTTGTACTCCTGAACAATCGCAATTTGAGCACAATTTAATTTTAGAGCTAGAAAAAACACTTGTTGAAGGTCTTAAGTTGCCTTATCAAATACTTAATATTGCTTCGGGTGATTTGGGTCTTCCGGCTGCAAAAAAATATGACATTGAGGTTTGGTTCCCGTCACAATTAAGATACAGGGAGACTCATTCAACATCCAATACGACTGATTTTCAATCCAGAAGGCTAAATATTAAATTTGTTAACAAAAATAACGAGAAAGAGCTAGTCCATACAGTCAATGGAACAGCCTTTGCTTTTGGAAGAATTATTGCGGCAATTATGGAAAATTTTCAGACCGAATCTGGCTCAATTATAATTCCAGATGTTCTGCATAAATATACAGGATTTAAATCAATTGAGTAGCACTCGCAAGACTCGACTGTTATTTTCTACCTTAGTAATTTATAATATTCACTCGTAGGTAAATCACGATATTATGTTAGGAAAACTAGGCGGTCTACTTAATTCAAACGAAAAAGAGCTGAAAAAAATTCGGCCATTAATTTCCCAAATTAACGATTTAGAGAAAACTTACAAAAAATACTCTGACTCCAAATTAAAATCTAAAACTGTTGAGTTTAAGAAAAAACTAAAAAATGGTTTAAATCTAAACGAAATTTTACCTGAGGCATTTGCGGCTGTACGAGAGGCTTCTGAAAGAGCAGTTAAAATGCGTCACTACGATGTACAGCTACTATCCGGGATCGTACTTCATGAGGGAAAAATTTCTGAGCAAAAAACCGGAGAAGGTAAAACACTTTCCGCGACCTTGCCTGCATATTTAAATGCTTTAGATGAAAAAGGTGTCCACGTTGTAACAGTTAATGACTACCTAGCAAAAAGAGACTCTGAGTGGATGAAGCCAATATATGAAAGATTAGGACTCAGTGTTGGGTATATTGTCCACGAAATTCCACCAGGAACCAGTATTAGAAGAGAGATGTATAAGGCAGATATTACTTACGGAACAAATAATGAATTTGGGTTTGATTATCTAAGAGATAATATGGTTTGGGATCTAAAAAATATGGTTCAAAGAGGGCATAACTACGCAATTGTCGACGAGGTCGACTCAATTCTTATCGATGAAGCCAGAACGCCGCTAATTATTTCAGCTCCATCTGGAGAGGCAACTGACAAATATTACACTTTTGCCAAAATGGTAAATAGTCTTAATGCCGAAGTCGACTTCGTTGTGGATGAAAAACTCAAGTCAGCTTCTCTGTCTGAAGCAGGTATTCAAAAAGTGGAAAAAATTCTTGGAGTCAATAATCTATATGAAACAAACTTTTCAACTATCCATCATATTGAACAAGCAATCAGTGCAAGAACTCTGTTCGTAAAAGACAGAGATTACGTTGTTAGGGATAATGAGGTTGTAATTGTTGATGAGTTCACAGGTAGACTAATGGAAGGTAGGCGCTACTCCGAAGGTTTACATCAAGCTATCGAAGCAAAAGAAAATGTTACTATTCAGGAGGAGAGTCGTACACTCGCAACAATCACATTTCAAAATTATTTTAGAATGTATCAAAAGCTTGCAGGTATGACAGGTACAGCCGAAACCGAGGCTGAAGAATTTTTCAAAATTTACAAACTTGATGTAGTTGTTATACCTCCGCACAGGCCAAACATTCGAAAAGATTATTCAGATATTGTTTATAAAACCTCAAAAGCCAAGTTTCTAGCTGTAGCTAACGAGGTTAAAGAGCTTCACAAGACTGGGCAGCCAGTATTAATTGGAACCACTTCAATTGAAAAAAACGAATTATTATCAGAGGTTTTAAAAAAAACAGGTATTAAACATGAAGTGCTTAACGCCAAAAACCATACCAAAGAAGCAGAAATTATTTCCTTAGCTGGTCAGAAGGGTGCAGTTACACTGGCGACAAATATCGCTGGCCGTGGAGTAGATATTAAACTGGAAAAAAATGTCGACAAGCTTGGAGGTTTACATATTATTGGTACAGAAAGACACGAGTCACGTCGAATCGATAATCAGTTAAGAGGAAGAGCAGGTAGACAGGGTGATCCAGGGTCAACCCGTTTTTATGTTTCATTAGAGGATGACATTATGCGCTTATTTGGTGGAGAATCTATATCAAAAATTATGACTGCGCTTAAACTTCCTGAGGATACCCCAATCGAAAATGCTATGGTAAGTAGAGCTATTGAAAATGCTCAAAAAAAAGTTGAAGGCCATCATTTCGATAATCGTAAACGGGTCGTTGAATACGACGACGTAATAAACGTTCAGAGAGAAATTATCTACAAAAAACGAAAAGAAATTCTTGAAGCTCAACAGGGGAATGTTGATTCGGAAAATGATTTCAAATTCGACTTTAAGCAAAAAATTGAAAATCATATTAACCTTCTGGTCGACACCCACATTAATCAAGCCGAGTCTCCAGATTATAATCAGCTTGGACAAGATTTTTTCAATATTATTTCTTTTGATCCAAACTCCCAAAAAGTGATTTTGGATGAAATAATCAAGTTAAAATTTGCTGACAAAATTGTCGAATTTTTATTAAAAATAATTAGCGACATACACAGCGAACGAGTAAAAAAATACTCAGAAAAATCGGTTGACCAAGCCGAGCTTGTTGTTTCGTTAAGTGTTATTGATACTCTTTGGATGGAGCACATTGATACACTTGATGATCTTAGATCGGGAGTTGGTATGCGGGCTTACGCTCAAAGAGATCCACTTGTGGAATATAAAGCAGAATCTTACAAATTATTTGAAAAGTTAATTTCTGACATTGATCATGAAACAATTACTCGTGTATTTAAATTCCCAATAGAATCACTAGCTCAAAGTCAAACCCTGCCTGAAGTTGATCCACTTACCGCTGAAGCCATAGGCGCTCCCGACTCTACAGATCAACCCATTTCAAATAATATTTCTAAAAATGATAGTCCTAAAGTAGGAAGAAACGACCCCTGCCCTTGTGGATCAAAGAAAAAATTTAAAAAATGCCACGGGAAATAAGCTTAGGCTTATTAAATTATCAAGAAATGAATTACCACCACTCAGGTAGGTTACAATAATAAAAATATCATCAAATGACTCCTGCCCCAAAAATATTTTCTGCTAATCTTCGCACAATCATCCTATTGTTGGCTTTGGTGCTTTTTACGATGGCAAATATTTCTGCTCATCTTTTTATTAAAAGTGCACTTGTTTCAAGTCTCGACCGAGAATTAGAAAAATCTAACCGATCTCAAGCAGAGGTTGTCCTCTCAAAATTCAATTCAGAAATAGATAGGCATTACTCCGACTTATTAAATCTTGGGAATTATTACGCGAGTAACACAGTTATTGAAAACGATAATTTAAAAAACTACGCCCAAAGTTTGATTACATCTAAAAGCATTTTTAACCAAATTGGACTTATTGATGCAAACCTCTCATCAATTGTATCATCCGACAGCTCTATCCCAGACAAAGATTTTATAAATGATTTTCTTGTTATTCCTGAAATAGATGAATCGATTAAATCAAATGTTATATATAAGGAAGAATTTGTTGGAGGTCCAATAACTCTTCCGAGCAAGCGAACGCTATTTGTGATTTTTAAACCTGTAGAGATAGTAAACGGATCAACTATTCTATCATTTGGAGTTGTAGACATTAACCGATTATCCAGAAATGTATTTTCATCTAGTAATGCAGAAAAATTCAATATTTCTGTCAATGTCAATAGTAAGAATTTAATTCCATATGAGGCAGCAGAAACACAAAAAAATCATCAAATCGACATTGTTTCAGAAGTTGGAAAAGTTGTTTTTAACCTTCAGTTTTTCCCGAAAAACTTTATTACCGAGTCAGGTCAAATTGCTATACAAATTGTATATGCTTCGATAATTGCCATACAAACTTTGGCGGTGGCAATTTTAATGATATTCATGTCGCAAACACACGAGTTAGAGAAGAAAGTATCAGAAAGGACAGCTGAAATCTCAGAAAAAAACAAACTCATTACAATCGAAGAAGAAAAGATAAAAAAGATTATCAATAATACGCCTGTCGGTATTATGGCGATTAGAATCTCTGACCAAAAATTAATTTTTTATAACCAAAAAATTACAGAATTTTTAGGTGCAGATCTTGATTCTGTTTCAACTGTTAACGAAATAATTGGTGGAGTGAAACCTCAGACAAAAGATGGCGCAAGTTTTGATCTCAGATTAATGCCATACAACCAGACATTAATTTCACATAAAACTGAAACTTCAGAAGAGTTAACAATTGAGGTGTCTAATATCAAAAAACAGATAAAGATGGTGTCAATACCGATTAGGCACGAAGATGGGCAGGATGAAATACTTGTTGTATTAACTGATTTAACTGAAGAAGCAAAGTTAGCCGACAATCTTAAAAAAGTTAATTCAGAACTTATGAATATGGACAAACAAAAAGACGAGTTTTTGTCCGTCACTTCGCACGAACTTAGAACCCCAATGACAACAATTAAAGGTTACGTTGATATGATTTTAAATGGAGACGCAGGTGAAATAAATTCTGAAATTAAACAATACCTCACTGAAGTCTACAAGAGCGTAAATAGACTAACTTCTCTAGTTAACAATATTTTGACTGTCTCCAAACTACAAAACCGAGCATTGCTGTTCAATCTCCATCCTGTAGACATAACCAAACTAATAACCGAGAATTTGTCTTCTTGGAAAATATTATCAGGTGATAAGCCAATTGATTTTATATTCCACCCTTCTTCCGTAGAGATGCCAAAGGTGTTAGTTGATTCAGATAAGGTTATAGAAGTTTTAAATAATTTTATTTCAAACGCTTTCAAATATACTGAAAAAGGTACGGTTTCATTATTTTTAAAAAATGATGAAAACTTTGTTTATGTGTCAATTCAAGATACGGGTGTGGGAATTGAAAGTACCGAAATCCCCAAAATTTTTCAGAGATTTTATAGAATCGACAATTCGCGCTCAAGGAGTCAAGAGGGTAGTGGTCTAGGTTTATATATTGCCAAGGATTTGATTGAAAAAATGCATGGGAAGGTATTTGTACATTCTGAAGTTGGAAAGGGGTCTACATTTTCTTTCTCACTACCAATAAATAAGGAGAATAAAACTCCACTTCACAGGGACACTCAGTTTTCTTAAGTTGTTAGTAGCTAAATGTTTGCGATAATTTCAGTATAATCATATCTATGGACGATAAATTAAACCAAACACAGCCTAACCCTCAGCCAAATCAGCCGATTGTAATGCCTGAAGTATCACAAGTAATGCCGCAGAATATGCATACCAACGCTACTTCTGTGCCAGTTGGAAGCATTCCTGATTCGCCGCAACCAACATTAAATACAAATTCCAAAAATATACTTTTGATTGAAGACGATCCGGTCATTCTGCGTATGTATAGTACTAAACTTAATAATTCTGGTTACATGGTCAAAGAAGCATTAAATGGTGAAGAAGCGCTCGCTGCCTTAAAAAGTTTTCATCCAGATATAATTCTGCTCGATTTGATGTTGCCTAGATTAGATGGTTTTGGGTTTTTAGAACAAGCAAAACCAATTATTGGAAATACTCCAGTTCTTATTTTGACTAATTTAAGCCAAGAAACAGATAAAGCTCGAGCCAAATCTTTAGGCGCTGTTGATTTTTTAATTAAAGCAGATATTACCCCTCAGGACGTGGTAAGCGCGATTCAAAAACATCTCTAACAAAAATGCTTCTGCCCAACGAAGATCTAAAAAAATCATTACTAGAATCAGGTTATGTGGACGAGGCTCAATATGAGGATGCGTTAAACGCCTCAAGAATGTTTAAGCAGCCAATTATTGAAATAATACTTTCTAGGGGTTTAATACAAGAGGAAACATTGGGTGAGATTTTATCAAAAACTTCTGGTTTCCCATTTACTGCTTTAAGATCAAAAATTGATTCAAAAATCCTCAACTTGATTCCACCAGGGTTTGCCAACAAAAACAGGTGTCTAATTTTTGAAGCTAGTGCCAACGAAGTCTCAGTTGCCACATCAGATCCAAATAATCAAACAGCGTTTAATCAAATTAGTCAAAAAACACACAAGGCAGTCAAACTATACTTCACCTTACCTTCGATTTTGAATAAGGCCATGGGTCAGTACAGGCAAGACGTAGTTGAAGGTTTTAAGTCAGAGATTACCAAAACTGCCTCACTCGCCGCCGGTGCAACTGGAATAAATGTTGGCGAAAATATTAATGTCGTTAAAACTTTTGACAAGATTCTTCAGTTTGCTGCAGCTAAAAACGCATCAGATATTCATATAGTCGGTTATCAGACTAGAGTAATAATAAGATTTAGAATTAATGGCAGACTTAAAGATATCCTTGAGTTGCCAAAAAATATCCAATCTGGGCTAATCGCTCGTATAAAAATTTTATCGTCATTAAAAATCGACGAACATAGAGTTCCGCAAGACGGGCGTTTTAGATTTGATTATCTGACCGAACAATATTCTGTGCGTGTATCAATATTGCCCTTGTCTACAGGTGAAGATGCGGTATTAAGGTTACTGTCTGATTCGTCAGCACCCAAAAGCCTAGAAGAGATTGGGCTACGCGGAAAAAATCTTGAATTAATGCGCCTTGAACTTGATAAACCTCAAGGAATGATACTTTCAACAGGCCCAACGGGTTCTGGAAAGACAACAACTCTTTATAATTTGCTAAAAATCCTTAACAAGGAAGACGTTAACATTATTACTATCGAGGATCCTGTCGAATATACAATCGATCGAGTCAACCAGATTCAGGTAAATACTGTAACTGGTCTCACTTTTGCCTCAGGTTTGAGGTCCATTCTTAGGCATGATCCAGATATAATTTTGGTTGGAGAAATTCGAGACTCCGAAACAGCTGATATTGCCATCCACTCCGCCTTAACTGGCCATCTAGTTTTATCAACGCTTCACACTAACGACGCTCCAACTGCCATTCCGAGATTCGAAGATCTAGGTGTTGAACCTTTTCTCTTAGCATCCACTCTATCTGTGGTTATGGCACAAAGATTAGTTAGACGTTTGGATCCAAATAAAATAGAAAGCTATCAAGTTCCAGAAGCGATTATTGAAAGATTTTCACAATATCTAGGTAAAGAAACAGCAACTGGATTGTTAACAAAAACCAGTTTTTATAGACCAAAATTAGATTTGGATCCTGATGAAGTATTTATAGGAAGGATTGCTGTTTTTGAAATCTTAAAAATTACACCAAAAATTCGCGAACTAATTCAAAACAAAGCCTCCCTCGAGCAGCTTACCTCACAGGCAAGACTTGAAGGTTTTACAACAATGCTTGAAGATGGTATCGATAAAGCAGCCGCTGGACTGACAACACTTGAAGAGGTCTTAGATGCGGTATCAGAAAGTGTAGATTATGAAGATTCAGTAAAAACTCAGCCAACAAAATGAACATAACTCTGCCCATATTTAATCCAAATCCAATTCCAACCAAAACCAAGATTGAGTTTTTTCAAAACCTTGCCACAATGATAGACGCGGGTATTCCAATTGATCAGGCAATCGCGTCAATTGTAGAAGATTCTGATAAGTCGTCAAAAAATAATATATTTAATTCACTAGTAAAAACACTTGAATCAGGTAAATCATTAAATGAAGGCATGGCAACCTTTCCTTTATTTTTTTCTCGTTCAGAAATTTCTGTGGTAAAAGCAGGCGAAGTCGGAGGCACATTAACAGAATCTTTAAAAATTTTAGTGAGAACGCTAAAAGAACAGGAATTTATTAAAAAGTCTATTAAATCTGCATTGACCTATCCTGGGATGGTAATGGGAGTTATGGCTGTTGTGTCAACGGTTCTAATCCTTTTTGTGATTCCAAGACTTGGAGAAACATTTTTAAGATTAAATGTAAAAATTCCATTACCGACACGTATATTAATCGAGTTGTCACTTTTCTTACAAAAAAATCAGGCTTTATCGATAATTGGAATAATTTTAATTGCGATATTAATCATCCTTTTTATCCGCAGCAGTATTGGTAAAAAAACTTTTATTTTTATTTTGTCGCATATCCCTGTCACCAGAAAAATCATGTTAGAAATTGATTTGGCTAGGGTGTCTACAATTTTTTCCTCACTTCTTACCTCGGGAATTCCAATACTCGAAGTGCTTGATTTAACTAGAGACACTTTGATTCTTCCTAATGTCAAAAAAACGATCGAACAAATTTCAAGAGATCTTGCAGCAGGCTCCACACTCGAAGCGGCCTTTGAAAAACACCGAAAAATCTACCCATCCACTTTTCGAAGAATATTAGCCACAGGAGAAAAATCTGGAACTCTAGAATCTTCAATGTCTCAAGTTTTTGAATATTATTCCACTTCAGTTTCCGACAAATTAAAAAATATTTCAGTAATAATTGAACCAGTCATTTTGGTGATTATTGCATTGGGTGTTGGCGGATTAATTATTTCATTCATTGGTCCAGTTTATGAGCTGATCGGATCTTTGAACAAGGCGATTTAATATTTATATGTTTTTTAAAAAAGGATTTACATTAATTGAGTTAATATTAGTTGTAACAATTTTGGGATTAGTGGTTGTTTTTAGTTCGGTTGTTTTTACAAACCAACAGAATCAAACAAGCCTTGAAAGCACAATTCTCGAAGTTAATTCCGCAATTAGGGAATCACAGAATAAATCGGTCTCACAATCTCAAGATGCATCTGGGGATGATAATTATGGAATTTACTTTACCTCAACATCCTACACAGTTTTTAAAGGTATTAACTATTCGTCAAATAATTCCACGAACTTTGTAGTGAATTTCTCATCTGGTATTACCTTATCTCAGATTAATCTTCCAAATTCTCAATTAATTTTTGACCGTCTCACGGGCAAGTTGACTGCATACTCAGATGTACAAAACACATTAGTTTTTTCTTCATTCGACAATGTCACCAAAACAGTCACAATCAATCCATATGGAGCAATCACAATTCAATAAAGGTATAGCATTAATAGAGTTATTAATTGCAATTGCCATATCTTCGGTAATTATCGGCTTGGCTATTCAAGTAATGGTCTTGGTCAGGTCTTCTTTTTTAGCTTCAAATATTAGATATGTCTCAAGGGATCTGTTGGATAGTTCGGTTGATATAATTCGCTCAATTAAAGAATCAAGTTGGGAGACTTTATCTCTTGAGGGTGTATATCATCCTGTAATGTCCGGCGACCAGTGGACTTTAGCATCTGGCGACGAGACTATCACGGGAACTCAATTTACGAGATCTATTCAAATAGATAGTGTTTGTCGTGATTCAAATTTACTTATTGTTGATTGTCCAAGTGGAACCATTGATCCTGATTCAAAACAAGTAATAGTTGATGTTTCTTGGACAAGTCCTGTAAGCGGATCTCTATCTACCACTCAACTAATAACAAGGTATGCTGGAAATGGATTTTGGAATCAAACCACTGATATTGATTTTAATAACGGAGATAGAAATAATACTTCTATAATTAAATCAGATGATGGAGAAATTGTTTTAGAATCAAACACTGGTCCAGGTTGGGATGCTGCCGGAAGAGTTGGAAACATTAATATAACCAATTCACAGACAGTTAATAGTTTTGCGGTTGATGATGGCAGGTTGTTTATAGTTAAAGATAACGACCCAGGAGGGCAAGAATTTTTGATTTATAGTCTTGCTAATCCCGCCAGTCCATCATTAATTTCTGCTACCGAATTAGGTTCTAATGGAAAGAAAATATTTGTCAGTGGCGGTTACGCATTCGTTGCAACATCTGATGATAATCAGGAGGTTAAAATTTATAACATCACCGACCCTACCGCCCCATTGCCAACTAGTATTATTAATCTACCTGGCTCAGTAGATGCAACAAATCTAACCGTTTCTGGGAATAGGCTTTACGTAATTAGAGCTTTGGATGGTACAGAAAAAGAATTTAATACTGTAGGTATTGCTAATCCCGCCAGCCCCACTCTCATATCATCTCAAGACTTTAGCGACACGATAAGTGATATTTATTTAGATGGGAGATATATCTATCTATCAACTCACATAGATAATCAAGAAGTTGTAGTTATTGATTTATTAATTGAATATCCAACCGATAATATTGCAGCCACATACGATATAAGTGGCAGTGAAAATGCTACTTCAATTTTTTACCAATATCCGAATATCTACCTATCTTCTGCTCAAAACAAAATATTCATCCTCACTGCATCTACCCCAGCATCAATTAGTGAACTGACTCAGTTTAGTATTAATAACATAGGCGATATTTACATCGCAGATAATAAAGGATTTTTTGTAGACAACCTTTCTGGCCTAGGCCTGTATATTTATGATCTTTCTAATCCTGCTTCCCCAACTTCAATTGGTACGCACTCAATCGGATCAAATTCTCAAGCGGTGTTAACAGTCGGCTCATATGTTTATGCCTTAACCCAGTCAAACTCGAGAGAATTAATTGTGGTAAATGGTGGCGGTTCTGCTTATGTAACTTTTGGGGAATTATATTCACAAACTTTTAACACAAATAATGGGTTCACTTCTGTTCAGTCTGTTAATTGGGACGCAGATGTTCCTAGTGGAACAGAACTCAAATTTCAAGTTGCAGTAAATTCTTTGGGCTATGGGTTTGAATTTCTTGGGCCAGATGGTACTTCTACGACCTACTACACATCAAACGGATCTTACCCTTTAACTGGTTCTGATGGGCAGTATATTAGAGCAAAGATATTATTTTCTGGTGATGGTACTGTAACACCAACTGTGAATGACTTTAGAATTACATATATTCAATGAATAATATTCTCTTAAAAAAATCAAAACCAAAAGGCACTACTTTTGTCGAAGTATTGCTGTATATTGCATTACTATCGATCGTTATTATTTTTATCACTGATATTATTCTACAAACTCTTTCATTTATGATTGAATCGAGAAATATTTCTTATTTAGATTCTGATGCAAGATTTATTAGTACGAAATTACGTAATGATATTCGCAGAGCTGACAGTATTTCGATTCCAGCTACGATTGGAGAAACAACGGAAGAATTACATTTTGTTTTTGATACAGAGAATTATTCCTATACCCTAGCTGATGGTGTGCTTCAAATCACAGACCCTAATGGAACATATAGAATTAATTCAAATCAAACGTATGTTGATAGTTTTAGTGTAAAAAATACTAGTTACGAGTCGGGATCAGCAACAATAAATTTTGATATTGTTCTCCAGTCTCGAACCGTTTCCAGCAGTGTTGACCAAATAAATATTAGTTTCACTGCAAATAAAAGAGAATGAAACAGAAAAAAAACAATGGATCAGCATTACTTGCAGTCATAGTAATTTCCGCAGTAGCAACAGTTATTTTTACTTCGGCTTCTACATCATTGCTGGGCCAATTGATTCAATCAAATACCTCATCAAATACAACAAAAGCATATTTGCTTGCCGAATCAGGGATTGAAGATGCTATTCTTAATTTACTTAGAAACCAGACATATACAGGTAGTACTTTAACTGTAAACGGTAGCGATATTACAATTAATGTAACTGGTACTAATCCAAAAACTATTACCTCAACTGTTGAATTTAATAATACAAAAAGAACAATTGAGGTAATAGTTTTATCAACCGAAAATAATTTACAAATTAATTCTTGGAGAGAAATATAATGTCGATACTGCCCAATAATAATTTAAAAATTTTAGTTTCAAGAAATAGTTTAACTGTTTATGAAAAAGTTGGCATCGATGGTAAAAATATCAGTTTCTCTCAAGATCTAAATACACTAGTAGCTACTGTTAAAAATACTATACCACTTGATCCAAAATCCAAAAAAAACCAAGAAGTTGAAGTTATTTTTGCTTCCGACATGTCATTTATTAATTCAACAAAAAAAACACCAACCGAACTCCTTTCACTGGCTGATCAAATCCTACCTTACTCATCCGATGAGGCGGATTTTTTTATCATAAAAGACGAAGAAATCAGTACAGTTTTTGCTTCCCCAAATCCGATTAAGAATTTACTTTTTAAATGCTTTGCTGACAAGCTGAATATTGTTAAAAGTTATCCATTGGTTTTACTTTTTTCCCCAAACTTATTAACAAACATCCCAAACAAATCAAAAACAATATTGACTTGCCTAAGCAGTAAAAATGGCGTAATCGTAATACTAAACCACAAGGAGCGCGTCATAGATTATCAAATATATAAACAAGCAGGTAGTGAAAAAATTCTTCCTGAGTTAATCAAGTTTTACAAAACCGATCAAGATTTTAGTCTTGAAATTGACACTGTAATTACCGACTCAGATATGGTTCCAAAAATTGAAAAAATCAATTTGTTAAGGGTTCAGCCGATTTCGGTTAGTTTTGATGAATTAATTATTTCAAACTTTTCTAAAACTAAACAGCCGGAAATAATTTCCGCAGATCAAATTAAAAAATTAGAAGCAAATTCTCCATCCGAAAAAGATACAAATAAGTTAAGCAATATTGAAAATACCCAATCAAAAAAAACTTCGCCAAAAATAATTGCAGCTGTTTTGATATTAGCTCTTCTTTTGGTAGTTTTGGGTATAGTTGTGTATATGCAATTCCAATCGACAAAATCAAAAAATATCCGAAAAAATGGCACGGTTGCTCCCGCAGCTAAGACTCAACCAACCATAATTCCATCCCAAAAATTTTCTCAACCAAAAAGTTCACCTCAAATTTTAGTAGTACCTTCATCGGAAAGTGCTCAACAACAATAAAATCTTCTTGACAAGCCAAATACTAATACCTAATATTAAGTTAAATCAGTTAAATATGAATCTGCCCAAAAATATTAAGTCTCCCAGAGGATTTACCCTTATTGAACTTCTTGTCGTAATTGCAATCATTGGAGTACTTTTTGCAATTGTTCTTGTGGCGCTTAACCCGGCAAGACAGTTTGCTCAAGCTCGAAACACTCAAAGAAAATCTGATATTAATGCAATCTTAAACGCAGTCCAACAGTATTATATTAATAACTCTGCAGGCTTTCCTAGTGGAGTCGATTCTACAGAAAGAGAGATTGGGTCTTCAACTACATCAACGCCTGCCATGGCAAACATTTGTGATGATGTTACTCCAGAGTATATTGCTTCGGTCCCAATCGATCCTCAGGATGGTTCATTTACAGATTGTACTGCCTATCAAACTGGTTATACAGTCGTGGTAACCACCGACGATCGTATTACTGTTACCGCCCCCTCAGCTGAACTTGGCGAAACAATTACGGTCACTAGATAATTTTTCAAAAAAATAAGACTATAGCAAAATATTGAGTATCTATTTAATATAGATGTATTAGCCATAAAACAAATGTCGTAGAGATATGAATAACAGTTTTGCAACACTACTGATTGACCCAGAAGGGATTAATATTTGTATCTTTGAGGTAGATAATTCGAAAGTGGCTTTCATCAGAAATATCTCTGTAAAAGTAAGCGACCAAAGAGATCATAAACATATTCAAAAAGCTTTACGTGATATTAAAAATACCAACACAGATCTGCCCACCAAGCTTTTTGCTGTCTGGCCAGAATACAAAACCCTTACTACGGTACTAACAGATGTTTCAGGTTTGTCAGATAAAGAAATAACGCAAAAAGTAAAAGATAAATATTCATTAACGAACCAAGAGATCGAAGCTATTCACTACAACATAGACGACCAGAGAACCCAAGTCACAGTTTATCCCACAGAGACTAAAGATCTATATCTCAAATATTCACAAGAATTAAATATGGAATTCCTCGGCTTCGCACCGGTTGTTTTGGGTATGGAAAAATTTGCAAAAGAAAAAGAAGCGCTAATTGCCCTTAAAACAACTGATCAATATGTTTTAGCCGCCGTTAAAGATTCGGCCGTGTATTACACCGAAACAGTTAATAGTCCAGATCCAGTTGAACTAGTTACGCGTGTTTCAAAGGCTATTGAGTTTATACAAAATAAAAAAGAATACGGACTAAACATCAAAAAAGTCGCATTAATTGGCTTTCCTAAAACACCTGAAATAAAGCTTCCTTCAAAAATTACCCTGTCAAGAAAGCCTATTACAATAAAAAACTTGACAGATAATACCAAGTCGTTATACTTAGATTCAATAATATCTGCTCGGCTTGTTGTGAAAGACCTACCACAAGAAACTGCCCACGAGAATAGCGAAGAAGAAACAAAAGAAGAATCTTCTTCGACCAAAACATCTGCCCATCAATTACTAGAAGAAAAAGATAAAACTGCTATGTCAGAGGAATATACTAACGAAAACGAAAACGAAGACACACTTCGTAGATTAAATGATAGTAGAGATTATCGATATTACGATGAAGAAACCACTAGCTGGAAGGCGTGGCTTGTAGGCGTAATTATTATTTTAGTAGTGTTATTTTTGGTAGTAGGTGTCCTCGCAAGAGCAGGCTATCTTCCATTTAATGTTCCATTCTTTTCACCCGCTGTTGTTAGTCAAACAACAATAACTCCAACACCTACTCCGGCACCTATAATTCAAGCTACTCCAACCCCAATTGAATCTTCTCCCTCAGCAAATGTTAAGAAAGATGAATTTTCAGTACAGGTTCAAAATGGATCAGGTAAAGCTGGTGCGGCAGGTGTTGTTAGTAAGGCATTGGATTCCGCAGACTTCGATACTGTTTCTGCAACTAACGCTCCCACAGAAGACTACACTGCAACAGAGATTTATAATGTTGGCAAAGCCTCAGATGATTTCATTAAGGCGTTAATAGCTGAGCTCAAAACCGCTGGATATACAGCAACTGATAAAGGATCTAAGCTGCCAACTGATGTTAAGACTTCAGCCGACGTGGTAGTTATCCTTGGTGCCAAGTAAAGAACAAAGTTTTCAGTTTTTTGTTAGAATCAAGTCGAGTATCTAAGATTATTTCCATTTTTGAATAAGACATTCGTTTTTTACTATTTAATATATTTAGCTTTTATTTTAACGCTTGGGTTCGGGTTTAGTAATAACCCTGACTTGTTAAAATTAATAGAATCAACAAAGTCTTCAATATCCAATTATGGTGCATTGTCACCCATTGTTTATATATTCCTAGTTAGTTTTGCAATTTTAATTCCTCCGCTTCCAGATGTTCCATTTATTTTGGCCGGGGGAGTGTCATTCCCATTTTTCATTGGAGTTATTTCAACAATTATTGCCTTTTTTATCTCCGCCACGATTAATTTTTATATTGGAAGATACTTTACAGAAAAGATTTTAAAACTTTTGACCACGAAAAACGATCGAAGCCAAATAAATTCATTTTCTGAATACATAAACACACGGTCAGTATTAATTTTCAGGTCACTTCCAGGAGTTAGTTTTGGTTTAGTTAGTTACGCAAGTGGAATTTCCAACTTATCATATAAAAAATATCTAATTGCCACAATGATTCCTACCATAATTTACATATTTTTAATCTTTTATTTTATTAACGAAATAATTTATTCTACTCAAACGCTCGCGATTATTAGCCTTTTTTCAGTACTTGTCTTAATGGTTTTTCCATTGTTATTGCAAATTAATTCATTTAAAAATTGGATTAAAATGACAAAGTAATATAATAATTAGGTATGGGAATTTTGGCATTTGTTTTTTTAGGTATTATTCAAGGCGCAACAGAATTTTTACCAATTTCTTCAACAGGGCACTTAATCGTCTTTGAATCTCTTTTTCGTGTATCATCAGCAGAATTTGGGCTGGTTTTTGACGTGGCACTACACCTAGGTACACTTCTGGCTGTAATTATTTACTTTTTTAACGATCTTAAGCAGGTATTTATAGGAATATTAAAATCGTTTTATTTTTTTAACATTAAGTCTCAAGAACAAAAATTGGGATGGCTTGTTTTAATATCAGCCATACCAGCAGGAATAGCAGGGTTTTTATTCGAGGATATCGTTGATTCTGCGTTTCGCTCACCAATGTTAGTTGCTCTAATGTTATTTTCTGTTTCACTATATTTTATATATTCAGAACGAAGATCCAAGCACAACAGAAGTCTTTCTTCATTAAGTTTTTCAGATGCTTTGGTTTTGGGAGTAGCGCAAGCAATTTCGCTTATTCCAGGCACAAGTAGGTCGGGAATTATTATTTCTTCAGGAATGGTTTTAGGGTTAAAAAGAGTTGAGGCAGCTAGATTTGCATTTTTAATGGCAGTTCCAACTATTGCCGGCGCAGCATTAAAACAACTGTGGCCATTTATTGTCAGCCCGTCCTCATTTCCAAAAGACCTACAATTATCTTTTATAGTTGGTATTGTTGCCGCAGCAATATCGGGATTTTTAGCTATCAAATTTATGATGCATTTCTTAGCAAAATTTACCCTTATTTCTTTTGTGATTTACAGATATGTATTTGGATTCTTAATAATATTCTTGTTTCTGTTAGGCTTGGTTTCATAAATTGTCAATTTTAACTAGCTTAAAAAATATATGGACTCCCTCGTAACAAATTATCAAGCATTACTTTCAAATTTAGAAATTATTACCAACAGGTTAAATATTCCTGAGAAAAAAAAGAAACTTGATGAACTTAACTTGCTTACTAAAGATACTAACTTTTGGTCTGACAATATTACTGCTCAAAAAGTGATGAAAGAAATTTCACTAATCGAAAAAGAGATAGCAACTGTTATAAGTCTTCAGCAAAAAATCAATGAGAATATTGACGTATTAAATTATGCAAAAGAGGACAATTTAGAAATTGATGAAAAAACAGAGAATTCGCTCAACTCAGAATATCAGGACTTAAAAAATCAGATTGATGCCCTAGAAATACTAGTATTTTTATCTGGGCCACATGACCAAGCAAACGCTATAGTCTCTGTCCATTCTGGACAAGGGGGAACAGAAGCTATGGACTGGGCCGCAATGTTGTCAAGAATGTATCAACGATATGCAGAAACAAAACAAGGTTGGAAAAGCGAAGTAATAAACGAGGTAGAAGGCGAGGAGGCAGGAGTAAAAGAGGTATCAATTCTAATATCTGGAGATTATGCTTATGGTTATTTAAAAAGGGAAATGGGCGTCCACCGACTCGTGAGACAATCGCCATTTAATGCTGATCAGCTAAGGCAAACCTCCTTTGCTCTTGTCGAGGTTATGCCAGAAATGGACGACAATCCTGACATAGAAATCCGACCTGAAGACATTGAATTCGACACCTACCGCTCAGCAGGCGCTGGTGGGCAAAACGTCAATAAGGTCGAAACTGCTGTTAGAATTAAGCATCTCCCTACGGGCATTGTCGTGGCATCACAAACCCAAAGATATCAAGCCCAAAACAAGGAAAATGCCATGAAACTATTGAGAGCAAAATTGTTTCAGAGGCAAAAAGATCAAGCGGATGTTGAAAATCAAAAACTAAAAAGCGGCTTGACTATGGCTGGTTGGGGAAACCAAATAAGATCTTACGTGCTACATCCTTATAAGCTTGTCAAAGACATAAGAACTGGATACGAGGAGACAAACGCAGAAGCAGTTTTAGAAGGACATATAGAAAACTTTATTCTTTCAGAGCTCAAGTCTGACCTAGACAATGCCAAAAATTAACTGCTACAATCTAAGTTATATTAGTTCTTAAATAATATTTTGATGAAACTCGCATTCATTATTGTTCCAATTATCTCCATAATCCTAGGGGTCGGTACAGGATTTGTTCTTGCTCAGGCAACTCCAACCAAAACTTCTTCGTCTCTTTCTGAAACAAAAGAAAATTCTGTAGCTGAACACACAGAACAAGTTCAACAAAAAGATGCAGCTTCTTTCCGAGATAAAGCCGAAGGTGTAATTGAAAAAAACGATGCGTCTGATGGAGAAAATTTTGCTAGCGGTACTCACAAATTAATTCGAGGTGACGAAAGTCAGACTGCATACCTTACCTCGTCAGTATTAGATCTCAACGAATATGTTGGTCAAAAAGTTACAGTCTATGGGGAAACTTTCTCCTCGAGTCAGGTTGGATGGCTTATGGATGTCGGCCGAGTTGAGGCTTCGCAGTAAAAGTTTCATTTCTAGGGTCGAATCTTTTCAATACATTTGGTAAAATCCCTACTTAATAAGTATTGTTAACTGCCTTTATGATTATTTTTGACCAAGTAAGTAAAAAATTCCCCGATGGATCAATTGGGCTTGAGGAAATCACACTCGAAATACCCGACAAAGATTTTGTTTTCCTAATAGGCAAGTCAGGTGCTGGCAAATCGACAATTCTTAAACTAATTAACAAAGAGTTAAATTTTTCTTCAGGCGAGATTAAAGTCAACGATTTTAATCTATCTAAACTCAAGAGATCAAAAGTTTCCAAACTAAGGAGAGATATAGGTATGGTCTTTCAGGATTTCAAACTATTAAACGATCGAACGGTTGCCGAGAATGTGGCGATTGCTCTTCAAGTTATTGGAGAAAAAGATTCCAAAATCAGACAGCAAGTTATGGAGACCTTGGATATGGTTGGCATTGCCGACAAGGCTAAGCACTTTCCTTCTCAATTGTCTGGCGGAGAAGTCCAAAGGACCAGTATTGCAAGAGCAATTATAGCCAAACCATCAATACTACTGGCTGACGAGCCAACTGGAGATCTTGATCCTGGCAATTCCGATCTTATTATTGATTTACTAGAAAACATTAATAAAGAACTAGGAACGACAGTGATTGTAGCGACACATGACGTCCCAATTGTTGATAAACGACAAAGGCGTGTGATTCACTTAGAAAAAGGCAAAATCTTATCAGACAAAAACAAAGGTAAATATGGCAAAGATTAAAACTACCGCAAGATATATTCGCAGATCACCATACCAAGCTCTAGCAGCTTTTGTTGTCATGGCTGCCACCTTTTTTATCTCTGGCCTGTTCGTTCTAGTGGCTGTTGGTAGTAATGAGGTAATTAAATATTTTGAAGCTAGACCTCAGATTTCTGCCTTTTTTAAAGACACGGCTCAAAATGATCAGATATTAGCTTTACAAAAAACCATAACTGACACGAATCTAACCAGCGAAGTTAAGTTCATTTCCAAAGAAGACGCCTTAAAAATCTATCAAGATCAAAACAAAAACGATCCACTCCTTCTTGAGCTGGTTACGGCCAACATTCTTCCTGCATCCTTAGATATTTCAACATACAATGCGACTGATTTGGAAAAAATTTCAGAGATATTGGTAAAAGAAGAAATAATTGACGAAGTTGTTTACCAAAAAGACGTTGTTGAAAAACTAACCAACTGGACTAGAATTTTAAGATTCGGGGGTGTTGCGCTCGTAGCATTTTTGACCACTGTTTCAGTGTTAATTGTTTTTATGGTCATTGGAATGAGAATTGCCATTCGAAGAGAGGAAATAAAAATTATGAGGTTAATTGGTGCCTCAAACTGGTATATCAAAGCACCATTTATTTTTGAAGGTATTCTTTATGGTGTTGTTGGTGCGCTGATTTCGAGCCTAGTTATTACGATGCTTGTCTTGTATTTTTCTCCAGAAATAGCACCATTTTTTACAGGGATTCCTATCTTCCCAATACCAATTAGTGTATTTTTGTTTCTTATTGGCGGCCAGTCATTAGCTGGTGCGTTAATAGGAGCAATAGGGGCACAAATTTCTCTGAGAAGATATTTGCGAATCTAAAATTTTCTAATACGTGTTTGCCGAGTTTATAATAAAAAGATTAAGCCTGAAACAAAAAAGGCAATTTTTAGCTATGAAAATTTTTAACCTTACTAAAATACTTCAAGTTTGTTTAGTTTTTGTCTTGTTAATTAGTCTTTTCCCTGGCACGTTAATTAATGCTGATAATGCAAAAATCCAAGAGTTAGAGCAAAAACTATCTCAAACAATCACAACCGCAAAGACCCTAAAGAGTGAAATTGCCAAACTTGATGATCAGGTTGAGTTAACCACATTAAGAATTGTGCAGACTGAAGCGGACCTTACCAAGCTTGAGGAGGAGATTACTGTCCTAGGTGGTCGAATTGATAGGATTAGAGGGACTCTAACTACTCAGTCCGATAAGGTTCTTATTCGCATTACCAATACGTACAAAAATGGTCGCATCTCGCCACTCGACCTGTTTCTCTCAAGTAACGACTTTGGCAAGCTTCTGGCGCGTTACAAATACCTCAAAACCATCCAGCAAAGCGACCGCAAAATTCTCGGACAACTCCAAACCACCAAAAGTTCATATACCAACCAGAAAGAAACCTTAGAGGACAAAAAACTTGAAGCTGAAAAACTTAAAGCTTCACTTGGCGCTCTCCAGTCAACCCTGACTCAACAGAAGAAAGAAAAAGAAAATCTCTTAGCCATCACCAAAAACGACGAGCTACGATATCAAAAGCTTTTAACTGAGGCCAGAGCTGAGGTCGCAGCAGTATTTCAAGGTGGTGGTACATATTTAAGGGATGTTAATGCAGGGGACAAAATCGGATCAGTAATTATTGGCGCCTCAGGTTGTTCAAGTGGTACCCACCTCCATTTTGAAATTCACAAAAATAACACCATTGTTAATCCAAGTGATTATCTTAAAAATCAACCATTTTCGTACGAATATTCTGATCTAAGCTACTATGGTAGCATCGACCCTCACGGACCGCTTGATTGGCCATTAGATAGTCCGATAGGTATTAATCAAGGATATGGTAGCCACACCTTTGCAAGAAGCTTCTATCCAAACGGTGTTCATGCGGGTATAGATATGGAAGGCGGAAGTTTAGCTGTTAAAGCAGTTAAAAGCGGGAAACTCTTTGCGGGTTCCTATAAATGCAGTAATGGACCACTTAGTTTTGCTAAAGTTGTGCACGACGACGGCCTCGAAACATTCTATCTTCACATATTCCCACAGTAGTCTTCTAGTAAAAACTATCTATTGCGAAACTAACCCGAAAGTGATAAATTTTTAGTCTCCTGCCTTAAAAGAATTAACTTGGGCAGTGAAAATTATTTTTGCTTTTTTATTATCTATAATATTAACCACCAATAGTACCTCTACAATTTTTGCAGCTATTTTTATCAATGAATTTTCATACCAATCAAGCTCTGATTGGGTAGAGCTATATAATTCAGAGTGTTCCAGTATTAGCTTAGAAGGCTGGAAGATAAGAGATTCAACAGAAAGTCAGTTCAAATCATTATCAGGCACAATTTTACCTAAAAGTGTTTTATCTTTTGATATAACATTTTTAAACAATTCAACCCCCGACAGCATTCGCTTATTCTCGCCAGAAAATACAGATAATCCTTATTCTCAAATTACAATTCCAATTGAGGGTTTTGTTACTTCATCCGAAAATCAGTCAGTGAGTCTAGAGGTCGATGGAGGTAGTAGTTGGAAGGTTTTTGATAACAACACTAAAGGTTCACTTAATTTTTTAGGTGATGAACTGTGTCCAGAAGTAACAACCACACCAACCCCTCCTGCAACGGGAGGGGAGCAGACCCAAACAAGTTTTTCACAAAACGCTTTAATAATTACAGAAATTCTACCTGACCCCTTGGATGGCGACGAATGGGTAGAAATATATAATCCTAAGGACTTTTCAATTGAATTAAGCAATTTTCAAATTGACGACATTGAAAGTGGTTCAAAACCAAGTAATTTACCAAAGTATATACTCGAACCTTTACAGTATTTTGTTTATTACACAAGTTCAATATTTAATAATGGTGGAGACAGTGCAAGGATTTTATATAAAGATCAGGTAATTAATAGTTATTCATATCCAGCTTCCACCAAAGGTGTTTCGTTTGCTATTGACGCTTTTGGTAATTGGCAAAAAACGACAGATCCTACACCAGGCGAAGTCAACTCAATTGTTGCAGTTATTACACCAACTCCCACTGCCACTCCGACCGTAAAACCAACCCCAACTACTAAGCCTACCCCGACGCCAAAAATAACTAAAACACCCACTCCTAAAAAAGTTCTTGGCATCAAAACATCATCTACAGATTCGGCCGTCAAAAAACAAAATCAAGTTGAAGAAATAACAAAAACTGACAATTTTATCCCCTTTTATATCTCAACGGCTCTAATTACATTAGGGTTTTTGGTTCATACTGTTTATTTTTCTAACAAAAAAAAGATTAATAAAAAAATAAAAAAGAGCAAAGTCTTTAAAAAACTTAAATCTATACTAAAAATTGTATAGAATAATAGTATGGATATAGTTTTTACTGGTGTCGGGCTAGTGGTCGGATATTTTATTTCGCACTTCCTTTCCAAACCTATTCACATTAAACCTAACCGATTACCAAAACTTGGCATTAAGCGAGTTGAAATAATGCCGAATCTGCTTATACAAACCAGAAGATGGAAAATTCACATTCATCATTGGATGACTCTCTCACTAGTTTTTGTTGTTCTTATTCTAACCACAACGAGTTTTAACCATTTAATATTAGTCAAAAGCCTGTGTTTAGGTGGAATAATCCAAGGTATCACCTATAAAGATCGTTTTCATATTTTAAAGAATCATTCATAATTTTTTTCCAGTGACAAAAAAAACAATATTTTTATACACTCCAGTTATTATTTGGTGTGGACTAATTTTTGCCCTAAGTAATCGGCCAACGATCTCGACAGTCGACTCTTATGCAATCGACTTTGCCCTCAAAAAACTTGCACACTTCACTGAATATTTTATTCTTGGGGTTTTAGTTTATCGTGCCACAAAAAATATTTGGATTAGTATTTTATTTTGTATTGCTTATGCAATTTCAGATGAGTTTCATCAATCATTTATTCCAGGCCGTGAGCCAAGAGGTAGAGATGTTATTATTGACTCACTTGGAAGCATAACTGCAGTCATCACATGGAACAAATTATTTCAAAAAACCAAATTGAAACTGAGAAAATAGGTCAGGATCTAGCTCAAAAGTACTTATATTCAGGTGGAGTTATTTTTCTAACTGGAGACTTAGGTGCAGGCAAAACGGCGTTTGTTAGAGGGTTTGCCAAAGGTCTAGGTATTACTAGGACAATTTCAAGTCCAACTTTTGTGTTTCTCAAAATTTATGACAGGCTTTATCATCTTGATCTATATAGACTCGAGAATCCTAGCCAGTTTGAAATGTTAGGTATAAGAGAAATTATCGAATCAGATCCTAAAAAAATATTTATTATAGAGTGGCCAGACAAGGCTAATTTAAGCAATATTTTTGCTAAAAAAATTACATTTCTAAAAACCAAATCAGACAATGAAAGAATTATTACAATCGAGTAATCCTCAAGTTATAGCTGAGATTTTTGCAAATGGTGGAATCGTTATTTTTCCAACAGACACTGTATGGGGAATAGGGTGTGTTTATGATGATGATCAAGCAATTAAAAGACTCTACTCAATCAAAAACCGCCTGCCTGATAAACCAACATCACTTCTTATTCCAAATTCCAACTGGGTAAATAAATTGGCAATCATTAACCCTACTGCAAAAAAAATATTGAATAAATATTGGCCAGGTGCTCTTACGGTCGTATTGCCAGCCAAAAAAGAAATTGAGGATAAAAGTTTTGTTTCAACAACTAAAAAGGTTGGTGTTAGAATTCCTAATCATAAAAAATTATTGGAGGTTATAAAGATATTAGAGAAGCCAATTCTTGGCCCCTCGGCCAATTTTGCAGGCAAAACTCCTCCCCAAACTATTTCTCAACTTGATCCAAATCTTCTTAAGCTAGTAGATGCAGTTTTTATATCTATAGACGGATCTGGCAAAGAGTCAACTGTCATAACTTTCGAAAATGAAAATTTAGTGATATTAAGAGATGGGGCAGTTAAAATATAATTATGGATTTATATATCGATACCACAAAGCCAAATCAGACAATTATAAAAATAATTGAAAAGGATGGTTCTAGTGCTTTTTCTCAAGCTTTTCAGGGTGTTGGGTCGGAAACACTGGTTCCGCACTTAGATAAAATTTTTGAAAAATTTCCAATGAAAAAAATCGGCAGAATTTTTGTCAACTCAGGTCCAGGCTCATTTACTGGTACTAGAGTTGGTGTTTCAGTTGCAAACGCATTAGCGTTTTGTTTAAAAATTCCAGTAAATAATCTTAAGGTCGGTAGCTATGCTAAAGTAAAGTATGAAGACTCAAAGTATTCCTAATGACATCAATAGTTAAGTTTTTTTTACCTCACCACAAGAACAATCATAGAGCCCACGCTGTAAAAGCGCCCGCTATTTTTTCTTACGTAATATTTTTAATACTTCTTCAGGTATTTTTGAAAATATTTTCAATTCCTGGTTCTAATGTGCTGGGTATATCAACAAATATTTCCACCACTGACATTATTAACCTTACCAACGAAAGAAGGGTTTCTCAAGGCGTACGACCAGTTAAAGAAAACCAGCTTTTGTCTCAAGCCGCCGCTGCCAAAGCTCAAGATATGTTAAACCAAAACTACTGGGCACATTTTGCTCCAGATGGAAAAACTCCTTGGCAATTTATTAATCAGTCTGGTTACAGTTATTCGGTAGCAGGTGAAAATTTAGCTCGGGATTTTGATAACGCAAGCTCCGTAGTTGTTGCCTGGATGAACTCGCCTTCGCATAAACAAAATTTGTTGGACAGTAGTTTTACGGAAATTGGTGTAGCTGTAACTGAGGGTAATCTTAATGGTATAAACGGATCTTTGGTAGTGCAGATGTTTGCTTCTCCAGCTAACCCTGCTCCAATTCAGCAAGTTGAGGAAACAACTCCTACATCAACAGCTAACAGTTTGTCAGCTACCCCATCTGCTACGATAGTTGGCACTACTAACTCAGTTACTGACGATATAGGTAATGCGCCAGAGAGCACCGAAGCGGTATATGGAGAAACGTCGCAAGTTCAAGTAAATTATCCGCTCAATCCGTATTTAATTATCAAAACAGTTAGTTTAATAATTTCCACATTACTTGTTCTATTAATCGCAATTGATATCGTTTATGTTCGTAGAAATAGAATAAATCGCGCACTTCATCACAATTTTGCCCACTTATTCGTATTCAGTTTATTTGCCATTGCAATCACATTTATTAGCTCCGGATCAATTCTATAAATTATGAGTAACAAAAAAATAACCCACCTACACTTTCATTGGGGAATGTTATTTTTTGCAATCGGGCTTGCATTTGGAAGTATAATGTCGTTTCAGTCAAGTCAAATAACACAATTTTTAATTGCACTCATATTTGCTATTTTTTACTTTTTTTGGGGCGTAATTCACTACTTTGCTGTTACGAAAAAGCACCCCCACACGGTAGTTGAATATTTAGGGCTATCATTTTTAATTATTGTAATAGCATATTTGATGTTTTTAAGTCGTTAAGCTACTATATATCTTGTGAAAGGAATAATACTCGCCGGAGGTTCCGGAACTAGACTTTACCCGATTACTTACGCAATCAGTAAACAAATTATGCCTGTCTATGACAAGCCAATGATTTACTATCCTTTATCGGTTCTACTAAAGGCTGGAATTAATGAGATATTAATTATTTCTACTCCTCAAGATCTTCCTGGGTTTCAAAAACTTCTTGGTGATGGAACTAAATATGGATGTAGTTTTAATTACGCCATTCAAGAAATCCCTAACGGATTAGCGCAAGCCTTCGTTATTGGGGAATCCTTTATTGGTTCAGATTCAGTTGCAATGATTTTGGGTGATAATATTTTTTATGGCTCCTCGCTCGATGAAGTACTTCCACAAACTGATTCAATCGAAGGAGGTAAAGTATTTGCCTATCGAGTTTCTGATCCAGAAAGATATGGAGTTGTTGAATTTGATAAGGATAATATTGCAGTATCGATTGAAGAAAAACCCACCAAGCCAAAATCAAACTATGCTGTAACCGGCTTGTATTTTTACGACAACAATGTCGTTGAAATTGCAAAAAACATTAAACCAAGTGAGCGTGGAGAATATGAAATTACAGACGTAAATGCTTATTATCTTAAAAAGAACAAGCTCAAAGTAGCAATATTAGAACAAGGAACAGCTTGGCTTGATACTGGCACCTTTGATTCAATGATGCAAGCTTCACAGTTCGTTCAAGTAATTGAACAACGACAAGGAATCAAAATTGGATGTATTGAAGAAGTTGCTTTTCAAAAAGAATTCATCACCAAAGCTCAACTGATTGATTTGGCTGAACCTCTATTAAAAAGTGGATACGGAAAATATTTAATGTCTGTAGCTGAGAATAGTAGTTAATTTTTAAATATTATGTCAAAAATATTATTTACCGGTTCGACGGGTCTCGTCGGAAGTAGAGTCTGTGAGCTTCTACGGAATAATCACGAAATTACTACAATCTCTAGAGATATAGGGAATGCTGATATTCAATCTGACCTAAATGATTTGTCCCATTTAAAAAAAACATTAGAGAATTTGGACTTTGAAAATATTTTTCATTTTGCAGGGTTCACAGCTGTTGATGAAGCGGAAAATCAAAAAGGAGATATTGAAGGCCAATGTTATCAGACAAACGTGAATATGACTCAAAATATACTTAACATTGCCGCGTCTTATAACGCAAAAGTGTTTTTTATTTCCACCGATTTTGTTTTTAATGGCGAGAACGGTCCGTATTCAGAAACTGACCCAACGGGTTCAAGTGATGATCTTAGTTGGTACGGTTGGACCAAAAAACTTGCTGAGGACAATATATTGAATGACTCAGATAAGCACCAAATTATTAGGATCGCTTACCCGTTTAGGTCAAATTTTACAAAAGGCGATTTTGCTCGAGATATTATTTCCAAGATGGAAAATAAATCTTTATATCCACTTTTTTACGATCAATTTCTTACACCGACTTTTATTGATAATCTTGCCGATTTTATAAACCTTAGTCTTGAACGATCTCTAAGCGGTGTCTATCATTTAGCAAATTCAGATCTTGTAACTCCTTACAGTTTTGGGCAAATAATTAATGATGTTTTTGAGTTTAATTACCCGATAGAAAAAGGATCAATTCATTCGTTTAGACAAAATTTCCCAAACAAAGCCAAGAGGCCTGTCAAAGGGGGCTTGGTCACTAAAAAAGTTGAGTCGTTAGGTGTACCTGTTTTAACAAACGAAGAAGCAATTAAAATCTTAAAAACACAGATTAATTCAAAATCTGCTAAAATTTCTTGAGGATAAATACTATGAAAGAAACAAAATCAAAGTCCGCGCTTATTACAGGAATTACTGGTCAGGACGGTTCATATTTGGCCGAACTACTACTAGACAAAGGATATGAGGTTTATGGAGTTGTTAGGCGGTTGTCGACCCCCAACACTGAAAGAATTGAAACAATTTTACCACAGCTACATTTAGTTGAAGGCGATCTGTATGATGAACAGTCACTAATTTCAGCAATCGATTTGAGTCAACCAGACGAAGTCTATAATTTGGCCGCTCAATCTTTTGTAAAAACTTCATGGAACCAAGCTGTTTTAACTGGCGAGTTAACAGGTATGGGTGTTACAAGAATGCTGGACGCTCTAAAACACGTTAAGCCAGACGCAAAATTTTATCAGGCTTCTTCTTCAGAAATGTTTGGGAAGGTTCAAGAAACACCTCAAACAGAAAAAACTGCATTCTATCCTCGCAGTCCCTATGGGGTTGCCAAACTCTATGGACACTGGATGACAATTAATTATAGAGAGTCTTATGGTATGTTTGCTGTTTCAGGAATACTTTTCAACCACGAGTCGCCAAGGCGAGGTATCGAGTTTGTAACTAGAAAAGTTACTGACACTGCAGCAAGAGTTAAACTTGGACTTGTCGATAAGGTTGATTTTGGCAATCTTGATGCAGCGCGTGACTGGGGTTTTGCAGGAGACTATGTTGAAGCAATGTGGTTAATGTTACAACAAGATAAGCCAGATGATTTTGTTATTGCAACAGGAGTAACCCATACAATCAAAGATTTTATAGTCGAAGCATTTAAACACATAGGTATTGATAATTGGCAAGCTCATATTGGTCTAGATGAAAAATTCATGCGTCCAGCAGAAGTTGATTTCCTAAAAGGTGATGCGACCAAAGCTAAAGAAAAATTAGGCTGGACGCCAAAGACCACATTTTCCGAGCTTGTAAAGATGATGGTCGATGCTGATATGGAGAAGTATCGCAAAATAGTCAAATCTGCCCAAAACGTTGAATGAAAGTAGTTATTATAATTCCAACTTACAATGAGAAGGATAATATTGAGTATATCTATTCAGAAATTACTAAATACAGTCCAAAAGATATCGATCTTAAAATTCTTTTTGTTGATGACGAGTCACCAGATGGTACCGCAGAAGTTATAAAAACTTTACAGAAAAAAAACAAAAATATATTCCTTATTTCTGGTAAGAAAAACGGGTTGGGGGCTGCTTATGTTAGAGGGTTTGATTATGCGATTAAAGAGCTAAATGCCGAAGTCGTTTTTGAGATGGATGCTGATGGTTCTCATAAACCTCAATATGTATCCGCGATGGTATCAGCAATTAAGAATGGTGCAGATGTTGCAGTTGGTACAAGGTATATAAAAGGTGGCTCGATTCCTTCTGACTGGGGAATTCATCGTAAAATTCAATCCTCGTTAGGCAATATTGTTGCTAGAGTTATTTTGCTTGCTCCTCAGTTTCACGATATGACTACAGGATTTAGAGCAACAAAAACTGAATATCTCAAAAAAATTGATTATCACAATCTATTTTCCAATCGTTTCTCGTATAAAATTCATTTATTTTATGCCCTCTACAAAAGTGGGGCAAAAATTAAAGAAGTCCCAATTGAGTTTATTGACAGAGAAAAAGGACATTCCAAAATTCAAAAAAACGAGATAATTGATTCTCTACGAGTAGTAATTTTGGTCTCAATTAAATATCATTCAGAATTAATCAAGTTTTTAATAACAGGCGTTGTTGGTTATTTGGTCAACGCAATCACCTTATCAGTTGCAACAACTTTTTTTAGATCCGCCCACTCTGTGGACGGATTATCTGGATTAATTCCTGCAATTAAAGATACCCCATTGTTTATGGCGACATTGCTTTCTGGTGAAATGTCGATTGTTACAATTTTTTTAATCAACAATTTTTGGACATTTAGATATCGAAAGGTTGAGGGGTCAATATTTGCCCGTTTTATTAAATTTAATATAACTGCACTTGGCTCTCCGTTAATCCAAATTTTAGTTATTAACACTCTCACTCCTTATTTTGGAATCCACAAGCAAATTTCTTTGGCTATCGGAGTTATTTTAGGGTTGGCTTTAAACTGGATTTTGAATACAAAAGTAATCTGGCGAAAGAAATCTTCATAGCTTAGGGTCGATATATGTTAAATAAATTATTGTCTCAATACCAGAAAAAATTTTTTTCGTATGCCAAAAATCAAAAGCTTGAATTTCTTTCCTTATTATTTTTGGTATTAATTGCGTCAATACTTAGACTCTGGAATATTGAAGGACATATGACATTTCTTGGCGATGAAGGAAGAGATGCTTTAGTGTTGTTAAATATTTTTCAAGAGGGAAGACTTACTTTATTAGGTCCATCCGCCTCAGTCGGGGGTTTTTTTCTCGGACCAGCATATTATTATCTAGTAATTCCTGGTTTTTTGCTTTTTGGGATGTCTCCAGTCGGAATGGCATTTGAGGTCGCCGTTCTTGGTTTTGCAACGGTAATTATTTTGTATTTATTAATTAAAAAATATTTAGGATTTTTGCCTGCAATTCTTGCAACTTTACTTTATTCAGTGTCTCCAGTAGTGGTTATGTTTTCAAGATCAAGCTGGAATCCTAATATTTTACCGTTTTTGTCGTTATTAATATTTGTATTTTTGTTGTTGTCAAAAGAAAAAAATAAGATAGTTTTTAGTTTTGCAGTTGGAGCTATTTTTGGTTTAGCAATTCAATCACACTATTTAGGCTTAATACTTGCATTGCCTATCTTTATAATTACAACTATTTTTTCAATCAATAATATATCTAGATTAATAAAAATATATCTAATTACCTTCTCAGGCTTTTTATTCACATTTTCACCATACTTTTTGTTCGAATTAAGGCATGGATTTAAAAACACATCAACGATTATTGAATTTGTAACGAAACCATCCGGCGCAGTTGGCATTCGGGAATTTCAATTCGGCGATAATGCATTATCGGCAATTAGTCGTTTGTTTAGAGAAACATTATCAATAACCAATTCAGAGACCGCATTATTTGTTGGGCTGGCTACTTTGTTACTTGCAGTAATTTCTGTAGGATTTTTTAAATCCAAAAAAATTAGCAATTTTTATTTAGTCGTTATTATTTGGGCATTATCTGGAATTTTAGGTTTAGCATTTTATAATGGCGAGTTGTACAACTACTATTTTTCTTTTTTGTTTCCAGTGCCATTTTTATTACTTTCGCTAATCTTTTTTATCTTTAAAAACCAAAAAATTGTTTCCACAATATTAATTGTCTGTACATTTGCCCTTATTGCCTATCTTTTACCAAAGAATATTATTTTTAAACAAGAATCAAATCAGTTAAAAACAGCTAAAAGTGTCTCAAATAAAGTACTAGAGTTGGCTGGAGGTAGACAATATAATTTTGCTCTTATGGCGAGTGGTAACACGGATTACGCGTACCGGTTCTTTTTAGAAAAAAATAATTTCGCTCCCACACCCATCGAAAATCAAATAACCGATCAGCTAATTGTTGTATGTGAAGAAAAAGATTGTCGTTACAATCTAAGTCCAATGCCACAAATTTTATCTTTTGGTCCAAGGCAGCTTGATCAGGAGATTGACTTTATTCCTGGTCACATTAAAATATTCCGTCTAATTCACGAGCCTAGTAAATAAAAACGAATACAAGTAAAATTAACCTATGTCAGAAATATATTTATCGGTTGTTATTCCTACATACAACGAGTCGGAAAGAATAGCGTCTTCAATAAAATCAGTTCAAGAATACTTTGATTCAAAAAAAATATCAGGTGAAATCATTGTGTCAGATGATTTTTCCAAAGATAACACGGTACAGATTGTTCAAGACATAATCAAAAGTCAAAGTAATTTAAAAATTCTAAAATCATCAAAAAACTATTTTAAAGGATATCCGGTCAAAAAAGGGATGCTCGAAGCAAAAGGTAAATATATTATTTTTGCCGACGCAGATATGGCAACACCAATTACAGAAGCAGACAAACTTATTCAAGCAATTAACAACGGGGCTGATATTGCAATAGGTTCAAGAATACAATCAACAGGAAAAGACTTGCGGGAATCACAACCTCTGTATAGAAGAGTATTAGGAAAAATATTTACCTTCATACGAGAATTTTTAGTTAGAGGGATTAAAGATTCACAAACTGGATTTAAAATGTTTAGCCATGATTCTGCAAAGGATCTTTTTTCAAGACAGATAATAGAAAATATCATTTTTGATGTTGAAATCTTATATATGGCAAGGAAGTTAAAATATAAAGTTGCTGAAATACCTGTTGAATGGAATTATGGTGGAGAAACAAGAATGCACGTTACTGCCAAAAACGCCATCATGACACTCGCTAGTCTTGCGAAAATTTGGCTCAAACACCACTGGATAAAAGCTTAAACATTTTGTGAATCGTTCCAAATTAATATTATTGTTCATTTTTTTGGTATCAACAGTTACAACGGTTTATTCATATTCACTTACAGACCTCAACCTCACACTTTCACAAAATTCTTCTATTTTATCTTTTCAACATAGTTTACAAAATCTAGGTTTTTATCATCGTAATCTTTCAAGCATAATTTTCGTTTTACTTTTAGTTGTTTGGATTATTGTTTATTTGTTTTTAAATTCCAAAAAAAATTTAGCCGACATAAACAAAAAATCATTAATATTTGTATTAGTTTTTCCATTAATTTTTTCGTATTCTGCTTTTCTTTCTTATGACATTTTTAATTACATTTTTGATTCAAAAATAATTACTCAATACGGAAGGAATCCATATAATTTTTCAGCTCTCGACTTCCCAAACGATCCTATGGTTCACTTTATGCGATGGACGCATAGAACGTATCCATACGGACCAATATGGCTAATTCCAGGAATAATAGTCACATTAATATCCACTAAAATACTTATACAGATATTTTTGTTCAAAATAATTGCGATAATATCAACAATTTTTGCGAGTAAGTTATTAAATTCAAAATCAGACAATAAAAACCTCTTATTTTTATTCAATCCGTTAATAATTACTGAGGTATTAATCGGAAACCACAATGACATTTATGTAGCCTTAGCGTTAATTATTAGTGCTGTTTATGTTGCAAATGCAAAAATCGGTTATTTATCCTTAATTATTGGTGGGCTTATTAAATACGCGAACTTTTTTATGATACCTTCATTAACTATTAAAAAATTTATCCCAAAATATTTTTCAAGTTCATTATTATTTTTAACCTTACTCTCAATTTTTATTGCCTCCATTAGAACAGAGTTTCAAATTTGGTACATAATTTGGGTCCTTCCACTTGCCTATATTTTTCCAAGGGGTCACTTTATAAGAAATTGTATTATTTTAATCAGCATACTATTACCTTTTTCCCATATTCCATATATACAATCTGGTTCGTATGAAGGATTGTCATTCTATCTGAAATATATAATTATCATATCTAGTCTTCCTTTAAGCTTTATACTATACAAATGGCATCGAAAATTATTATGAAAATAAATAAAGTAATTCCTCTTAATCACTTATTCATACTATTTGGGATTATCATTATCTATTTAATAATCAATATTGTTTTCATTAATAAGACTCCAATTTTTACAGATGAGGCAATCTATGTACGATGGGCTCAAATTGCGGCCAATGATGCATCTTTAAGATACATTTCGCTACTTGATGGTAAGCAGCCGTTATTTATTTGGATAGCCATGATTCCAGTTAAGATATTAAATGACTCCTTACTGGCAGTAAGATTACTATCAGTACTTTATGGTTTAGTTTCAATCTTTGGAATATATTTTTTAGGCAGAGTTCTAAAAAATTCGCTTACAGGATTAATTGCTGCAAGCTTGTTTTTATCCAGTCCATTCTTTTTTGTATATAACCGATTAGCAATATACGAGAGTTTAATCTCAATGATAAGCGTCTATAGCGTATTATTTACCGTGCTTTTAGTAAAAAAACCAAGAGTTGACTTGTCAGTTTTATTAGGTTTCACAATCGGCCTTGGACTTTTGACTAAGTCTTCTGCAAACTTTTTTATATATTTGCTTCCGTTTAGTTTGTTACTTCAAATTAGAAACAAAATTAGTTTTAATAAAACCACAATTTTTAAGCTGGTTGCATTATTTTTATTTTCAACCTTTATTGCTTATTCAATGTTTAATTCGCTAAGGCTTTTCCCGTTATTCAATATGATAGATGAGAAAAATCATACCTTTATTCTCACGAACAAGGAATTTATTCAAAACCCATTCTACTTAGTTTTTGGTAATATACCAGCCTTGATTAGCTGGATGTTTCAATACTTAACCCCAATTCCATTTTTTCTATTTATTTTGTCTGCTATCTATTACGGATTCAAGCTAAACTATAAAATAATTTTCTTATTTATTTGGGTAATGGTGCCTTTTTTTACTACTGCTTTTTTTGGAAAAATAATTTATCCAAGGTATCTACTCTATTTGGTTCCAATAATTTTTGTTGTTAGTTCGTATTTTATTGTCGAAAAAATTGAAAAAATTAAATCACTAAAATTAAAACTTTTTACAATTTCAATTATTTTAATTGGGCCAATATTGGGGATATTGTCAATTATGATTAATCCAACAAACTCCATTGTACCTGAAAACGATAAAAATCAACTATTCAATGATTGGCCAGCAGGTGGTGGGATAGAGGAGGCTGTTGAAATTATTAACAAGGCATCTCTAACTGAAAAGGTTTTTGTCGGAACCGAAGGAACATTTGGCCTTCTACCTTATGCGTTAGAAATTGAATTGGTTAAAAATCCAAATGTTGAAATAAGAGGATACTACCCTGTAAAAACCATACCCGTCGAAGTGTTAGAAAAATCAAAAATCCAGAAAACATTTTTTATCTATAACCTAACACAGGACGAAGAATTATTTAAAAATCAAAATATATTGGAATTGGGCAAGTATGCAAAGGGTAATTCAAATACCTATTTAAGAATTTTCGAAGTCAAATAACATGCTCATAAAGGCGTTTAATAAAAATCGCGAAATAATTTGTGGTTTTTTATTTATTCTATTTATTAATATTTTATTTAGTTGGCCATTGTTGAGTGCTGGTTTTTTTAACACCGATGATGGAAATTTAATGTTAATTAGGGCTGGTGCATTTTTTAAAAGCTTTTCAGATTTTCATATTCCTGTCCGAATTGCAGATAACTTAAATTATGGTTATGGATATCCAATATTTAATTTTTTTTATCCGGGCTTTTTTTATTTAAGCGAGTTTTTTCATTTACTTGGATTTGGATTACAAGCCTCGGTAAAAATATCAATTTTTACTCTTGGGCTAATTGGATCTGTTGGTATTTATCTACTTTCAAGCAAATTTTCAAAAAATTCGCTTATTTCAATAACTGTCACAACGTTTTATATATTTGCTCCATACAAAATAATTGATCTTTATAAAAGGGGATCGTTTGGAGAAATTTTTGTTTTTGCTTTTGTTCCATTTATCACTTTAGGAATAATCGGCTATTTGCAAAACAAAAGAAAACTATCTTTTGTTTCATCTGTTGTTGCTTCTGTGATGGTAATTATTGGTCATAATACTTTGGCATTAATTCTTCTTCCGGCTGCATATTTAGCTGGATTTATTTTTACAAATTGGTCATACAAAAATATTTTAGCTTTAATTAAGATATTTTTGCTTTCTTTATTAGTCTCAGCAAGTTTTTGGGTACCTGCTCTATTTGAGAGAATTTATACTTTACAGCCGCAAATATTGATTGCTCGTTACGTGGAACATTATCCTGATGTGTTCAGTTTGCTAATTGATCTACCATTTATTACCCATATTTCTAGTTCTGGTGAAAAATCATATCCAATATCAACAGTCGCAATAATATTTTCCTTGTTAGGATTAATTATTTTCTTTTTAGATCATCACAATAAAAACTGGAGAATAAAATTTTTGTCAGCATTCAGCTTATTTTGTATTTCAATTTTTTTCATTACTCCAATTTCAGCAAAAATTTGGGAAATATTTAGTATTGACAAATTAGTTCAGTTTCCGTGGAGATTTTTGTCACTAACTACCTTCTCAAGCACGTTAATTCTTATTTTGGTTTTAACTTATTTTAAAAAGATTACAAATATATATTTAATACTAATAATTGGTCTTACAATCTTTTTATATTTTCCACAAATTCAAGTAGAAAAAAATAACTATCCAGACGAATACTATCTAACTAATGATTCAACAACAGTAAATCAGTCAGAATTATCAACGATTTGGTTTAATAAGGAATTAAAATCAAGACCAAATAGTTTAATTACATCACCTCAATCAGTAATAGTTGAGAATCTAAGTCAGAAAACTCAATTAATTTCATTTACCATAGTCTCTGATGATGCCGCTTTTATAACGGTCAATAAAATGTATTATCCAGGATGGAAGTTATTTATAAATGGAAGCGAATCTGAAATTAATTATCAAACCGATGGATTAATTAATTTCAAAATAATAAATGGCAGAAGTGATGTCAAACTTGAGTTTGTTGATACAAAAGTAAGAACGGTTTCAAATGTTTTAAGTATTCTTGGATGTTTATTAATAATTGTCTATTTCATTAAACTTCAAAAAAAACGATGAAAAAAATTATTATTTTAATTCCATTAGTTGCGTTAATTTATGTTAGTTATTCAATACTAAATAATCAGTTTTTTAGTGTTCATGATGACCAGCAAGTTGCTCGAATTTATTTACTTACAGAAGCCTTAAAATCTGGACAATTTCCAGTTAGGTGGGTTAATCATTTAGGATTTGGCTTTGGATATCCTTTATTTATTTTTTACCCGCCATTAATTTATTACATCGGTTCATTATTTTATTTAATGGGGGCATCCTTAATTCTGTCAGTAAAACTAATAATTTTTATCTCGTTTGTAGGCTCAATGGCTTCGATGTATTTTTTATTAAATAAGTTTTATTCAAAAAATATATCAGCAATCTGTTCATCGTTTTATGTATTAACCAGCTATAGGGCGCTAGATGTGTACGTAAGGGGTGCATTATCAGAAGCATTTTCCTTTGTATTTTTACCTATAATTTTATTAAATATTTATAATATTTTTGATAAAAAATCTAAAAATCTAATAAAAAGTTTTGTATTTTTATCTCTAGCTTTTGCGGGGCTTATTCTTACGCACACGCTTACAGCACTTGGATTTTTATTAATTATATTGGTCTGGGTTTTTGTCCTTTATATACAAACACGTTCGATTAGAAAAATAGTTATAACAGTAGCTTCACTTGGACTTGGAGGAGGACTTTCCGCTTTTTCATCTATCCCATCCGTCATTGAAAAAAAATTTACGCTCGTTGACGGAATACTTCTTACTGAACTAGCTGACTATAGAATTCATTTTGTATATATTCGGCAACTTTGGGACTCTGCTTGGGGGTACGGAGGTTCGTTACCTGAATTAAACGATGGAATGTCGTTTGAAGTTGGAAAAGTATTATTAATTGGAATAATAGTGAGCCTTGGAATTATTACTTTCAATGTAATAAAAAATAAAAAAATAGTTTTTAATCAGCTACTTCCATTGTTTATTTTGCTGCCATTATTTATGACACTAAAATATTCCAAACCTATTTGGTTAGCATTACAACCTATAGCTTACTTGCAATTTCCATGGAGATTTTTAACCTTTGTAACCTTATTTGCACCATTTGTTTTCGCATTTTTAAGCAATCAAATTAGTAAAAAAAATAAAAAATATTCTTATTTATTTTTAGCGATTGTATATGTAATAACAATTTTTGAGTTATTTGGTAGGTTTTCTCCAGAGTCATTTAAGCAGTTTTCTGATTCTGATTATTTAACAAAACAAAGACTTGATTGGGCGACCAGCAGGTCTTCGTTTGAATATATTCCAAGAGGAGTTGCAACCAAAGTCTCTAAAGATTTTACAACCATTCCTGATATTAATGAAATTGACTTACCTCGAAGCCAATTCGAAATACTTGAAGGCGAAGGAATTATAGAAAATATAGAGTTTAAGCCAGGAAATCAAAAATACCGAGCAGTCCTTTCGACTGATGGAAAAGTTCAATTCAACACATTTGATTTTCCTGGATGGCAAGTCAAGATAAATGGTCAAAAAACAAAAGTAGATAATACTAATCGGCTAAAGTTAATAACAGTGTTGATTCCTCAAGGGGAATCCATTATTGAACTTAATTTTTCCCGTACTCCAATCAGGTTAATTAGTGAGATAATTAGCCTTGTTAGTCTAATAATAATTATTTGTCTATTATTTCTTAAAAAAATCAACAATGTCAGACTTAGATTCATCAATTGAGCTAGACATAGCTGCAGTTAAAAAACGCTCGATTAAGGGTGTTTTTTCTTTGGTTGGACGGACAATCTTCATTCAAGCTATTAGTTTTATATCTAATTTAGGTTTAACGATTTTACTGGCACCCAAGGAATATGGAATTTTTATTTTAGTATCGGCAATTACCGGCTTTTTAACATATCTTTCAGATATTGGACTTGCTGCCGCCTTAATACAAAAAAAAGAGGCTGTCTCAAGAAAGGATTTAGTAACAACATTTACTATTCAACAATCATTAGTTGGAATATTGGTAATTATTGGGTTAATATTTTCTATTTGGGCAGGCAATATCTTTAATCTTGATCAAAAAGGTGTTTGGCTGCTCCGAGTCTTAATAATCTCACTGTTTCTTTCGTCGTTAAAAACCATTCCATCAATACTTCTTGAACGCAAATTAGCTTTCGAAAAATTTATTATCCCTCAAATCGTTGAAAATTTAATTTTTTCAATTTCGGTTCTATATCTTGCATGGCAAGGTCACGGACTAAATAGCTTTACATATGCAGTAATGTTAAGGTCAATTTTTGGTGTAATCACTATGTATTTAGTTTCTCCATGGAAACCTGGTCTTGGTATTGATAAGCAGTCAGCCAAAAAATTGATTAACTTCGGTGTGCTGTTTCAATTAAACAGTATTTTGGCTTTAATTAAGGATGATTTTATGACAATAATTTTAGGAAAATTATTAAATGTCACTCAAATTGGATATTTAGGCTGGGCACAAAAATGGGCATATCTTCCATTAAGGGTAATTATGGACAATGTTATAAAAGTAACCTTTCCTGCCTTTTCAAGGCTACAATCAGACAAACAAGCATTAAGCCGTGCAATTGAAGAAGCAATTTTTATTTCAGCTCTACTTACCTTCCCAATTCTCACATCATTATTAATGTCTTCAAGTAGTTTAATCGGGATTATTCCAAATTATGAAAAATGGTTGCCTGCTTATAGTCTACTTCAAATTTACATACTTGGATCGTATGTTAGCTCTGTAACAATCATAATTACAAACGCACTCAATGCGGTCGGTAAAATAAAAAC
>CAYQLK010000001.1:42541-93624 GCA_964418515.1 uncultured Gammaproteobacteria bacterium
GCAAAAGATAGATTAATAAAAAATATTACAATATTTAGATCTTCATTAAAATGAACAACTCAAAAATTTCTGTATTGATAGTAACTTACAATAGTATGGATTACATATTAGACTGTCTAAAATCCGTCTATCAATCTAAACTAGAAGGTTTTAGCCTTGAAGTAATTATTTCAGACAATGCCTCAAAAGACGATACTGTTAGTTTAATCACAAAAAATTACGGAAAATCCAAAATAATTACAAACAAAAATAATACTGGGTTTGCCGGCGGAATTAATATTGCAATTAAAAAGGCGTTAGACTCTAATTCAGACTATTTTTTTATATTAAACCCCGATACTCTAATAAAAAAAGATACTATTCTAAACTTATTCAAATTTAGGGGAGAAGCTGACATTTTATCGCCAAAAATATATTTTACTGATAATCCAAAAGTTATCTGGTACGCAGGAGGAAAGATAGATTGGAATAATTGTTATGGTACACACATCGGTGTCGACGAGGAGGATTGTGGACAGTACGACCAAATTAAAGAAATTGATTATTCAACAGGTTGCGGAGAATTAGTAAGTAGAAAAGTTTTTGAAAAGGTTGGCTTTATGAACGAAAAATACTTTTTATATTTAGAAGATTTAGATTTTAGTTTAAGAGCCAAAAAAAATGGGTTCAAAATTAAATATATTCCTACTTCGAGCATGTTTCATCATAACGCCAAATCATCAAGTGTAGGTTCTCCAATTCAAGATTACTATATTACGCGCAATCGAATGTATTTTGCCCTTATTTACGCACCAATTAGAACAAAAATTGCTGTTTTTCGGCAATCCTTTGGATTTTTAATTAACGGCCGTAAGGCACAAAAAATTGCTGTTCAAGATTTTTTAATGTTTAAAATGTATACAGGGAGTATATTTAAAAAAATATGATAACTGCAGTAATTATTGCCAAAAATGAAGAAGAATTAATAGGTAATGCTATTAAAAGCCTTAAATTACTAACTAATGATATTGTCCTTTTGGACGATTCATCTACCGATTCTACGGCAAAAATCTCCAGTAGTCTTGGCGCTCAAGTAATCAAATTAGAGAAAAATTTAAATTTTTCACAAAAGCGAAATACAATACTAAATAAGCTAAAGACAGAATGGATATTTTATTTAGACGCGGATGAGAGGATTACAAAAAAACTTGCAGAGGAAATAAAATCAGTTATTGCCTCGAAAAATCCAAGTTCTGCTTATTGGGTTAATAGAAAAAATTATATATTAGGCAAAGAGTTGGATAGCAAAACTTGGTATCCAGATGCCCAACCCAGACTGTTCAGGCTTAAAAAATTTAAAGGCTGGACAGGGCATATACATGAAGGCGTTAATTTTGAAGGAAAAAAGTCGAATCTAAAATCAAATATCGTACACCTTACGCACAGAAGCGTGGCGGCAATGATAGAAAAAACAAATTCTTGGTCAGAAATCGAAGCCGATAATCTCTTTACACTTAACCATCCTAAGATTACGTCGGTAAGGCTATTTAAGTTGTTCTTTACACAATTTTTTAAAAAATATATCAGTGACGAAAACTATAAAAACGGCATAAGGGGCGTAATTGAGTCGTTTATGCAAGTGTTTAGTGTGATGATTACTTATTTTAAACTCTGGGAGCGACAACAGACCCCAAGTATTAAAGAACAATACAATTTAATTGAAGATCAGTTGGAAAAAGAAGCAAGCAAATGAGAGTAGCAGTATATGATCCATATCTTGACACCTTGGGTGGTGGGGAAAAATATATATTAGCAATCTGTAGTAATTATCTAAAAAATGGACACTCAGTTGATATTCTATTTGATAAGGATTTAAATTTATTAGATATTAAAAAAAGGTTTAATCTACCACTAGAAGGACTTAGTTTGGTCAAAATAAATCTCAACTCTCTTGGTTTGTTGGCTAAGTATCAATTTTTAAGAAAATACGACCACTATCTTCACTTGTCTGATGGATCTATTCCAATACCGATGGCTTCAAAAAATTATATTCATTTTCAAGTGCCATTCAGCAAGATAAAACCAACAATAATAGATAAAATTAAGCTTAAATTGTTTGACTCCGTAATTGTTAACTCTAAGTTCACAAAAAAAGTAATTGACAACACCTATTCAGTGAATTCTGAAGTTCTCTATCCTCCAGTTACTCTTTTTAAAAAATCAAACAAAAAAAATATTATTATTTCTATCGGTCGATTTGATGCCGTTCTCAACAGCAAAAGACAGGATATATTAATTGAGGCATTCAAAATTCTTAGCAAAAAAAATAGGCATTTTAGTTTGTATTTAGTCGGAGGAATTTCAGATAAAGACTTGATACATTTGGATCAACTTAAATCCAAAGCAAGAGGTTATAAAATAAAGTTTTTTCCTAATTTAAGTTTTACTGAACTATCGAAGCTTATTTCAGAGTCAAAAGTTTATTGGCACGCAACAGGATTTGAGTGTAAAGAGTCTGATCCAGAATATTTTGAACATTTTGGTATATCCATACTAGAAGCTTCATCGTCTGGATCAGTACCTATTGTCTATGATGGTGGTGGGCCAAAAGAGTATATTTTAGAAAAAAATAATGGATTATTTTTTACTACGGCTGAGATGTTAGCAGTAAAAACTTTAGAATTAATTAGTAACCCTAAACTATTTTTACAAATGTCGAAATCCGCACAAACTACTGCGAAAAAATATTCGGTATCAGAATTTAATAAAAATGTTGAAAAAATATTTTCTTAAAATATTTTCGGTATTTATTTTTTTATCTACCCTAATTATTTTGTGGCCAAAAAAACTTTTCCCTGGTGATAACTTGGTCGGACTATACCATCCTTTTAGAGACTTATTTTTAAATATTTACCCTGCTGGATATCCGTTCAAAAATGCTCTAATTACTGACCCGTTTTTGCAAATATTTCCATGGAAGTATCTAACTGTCGAGGCAATCAAAAATTTTAGCCTTCCACTCTGGAATCCTTATTCTTTTTCTGGTTATCCACTACTGGCAAATTTTCAGTCCGGCGTTTTTTTTCCGCTTAATATAATGCTTTTATCTTCAGGGTTAGACTCGTGGCATTTATTTATTTTTATTCAGATTCCAATCACTTTTTTTTCAATGTTTCTTTTTCTTAGAAAACTTTCAGTTTCAAAAATTAGTGCTATCTTTTCAAGTGTTTGCTATGCCTTGTCAGGCTTTTCAATCGGATGGTTAGAATGGGGAAATATTGTCTTTATTTTTGCTTTTTTACCACTAGCTCTGTATTTCGTCTTATGCTTAGAACAAAGTTTTAGCCGAAAAAATATATTTTTATTTTACGCTAGTCTAATATTAATTCCAATATCAGGACATTTACAATTTACTTTTTATTCATATCTAGTTATCGTATTTTTTGTCATAGTTATTTTTTTTAACAGTAGATTAATAAGCAGAGTACCTCAACTTTTAATTATTTTAATTTTATCGATACTTACGGTTTCGATTCAAATTTTTCCAACTTTAGAATTAATAAAAAATTCATACAGGTCTGTTGACATATCCTATTTTGGTCAGGAGGATTGGTTTATTCCATTGAAACATTTTATTTCTTTAATATCTCCAGACTTTTTTGGTTCTCCGGCAAGACAAAATTATTGGGGCGTATGGAATCATTTAGAATTTAATTTAAGCTTTTCTGTAGCTGCCTTATTTTTTTCACTATTAGGAATTAAAAAAAGAAAAATTAATATTTTCTTTTTAATTCTTTTAATTATCGCTTTAGTTTTTTCAACCAACAATTTACTTTCTCAGATAATTTATGCAAATCAAATACCATTTATTTCTTCTGCTCAGCCTAGTCGTTTAATATTTATCGTGGTTTTTGCTTTATGCTGTCTAGCTGCTTTTGGTGTGGATGAAATGTATAAGCTTAAAATTACTAAATTTAAGTTGATTACAGTTTTTGTAATACTAACTTCAGTATTCGGACTTTTAATTTATTTAACATACGTTAATTTTAATATTTTTTTACCAGAAGATTTCCTCAAAAACCAAATAACAGCAAAAAGAAATCTTATTTTTCCTTTGTTTGTATTTTTACTGGTATTAATGTTTATATTTTTGTCACGATTAAAACTTATTCCTCTTAAATTATGTCTTATATGTCTTACAATTATTTCACTCGCCGAATTAACATTTTATGCAAATAAGTTTTTGCCCTATTCGACCAAGGCTTTGTTTTATCCCACAACCAAAATAACCGAATTTATAAATCACGACAATTCTGTTTTTCGTGTTTCAACTAATGATGATCGAATATTTCCACCCAACATTTCAGCCGTGTATGGAATTCAATCACCTGAAGGTTACGATCCGTTGTATCCCAAAACATATGCAGAATTTATTGGACTAATTGAATCTTCTGACACAGAACAAGTAAAGTTTAACCGTATTGTGAGACCTAAGAATATTAATTCAAACTTATACCCCTTAATTAACGCAAAATATATTTTGAGCTTTGATAAAGAATTAAATAATACAAAACCAATTTTTAGTGAAGGAATTACAAATGTATTTATAAATCAAAAATATCTTGAACGAGCCTATCTGGTTCAGGATATTATTAATGCTAATTCTGATATTGAGAGCAAACAATTTTTGCTCGATAAAGATTTTGATCCCAAATCTCAAGCTGTTGTTATTGATGTTAATAGTAACAATGTTCTTCAAACTACTAATTCTGAAAGCATCGTCAATATAACTAGTTATAAGTCTAATATTATTAAAATAAAAACTAAAACGACTGGCAACTCATTTTTAGTTTTATTGGATAATTATTTTCCTGGCTGGAAAGCCAAAGTAAATAATGTCGACACGAAAATATATAGAACTAATCATACTTTTCGTGGCATTTACGTTCCATCGGGAGAAAATGAAATTATTTTTGAATACAATCCCAACTCATTTAGGGTTGGTGCACTAGTCTCTTTGACTTCTATAATACTAATGTCTTTGTTTATTTTTAAAATTAAAAAAAATGAGTAAAAAAATTACAGTCGTTATACCTAACTACAACGGGTCGAAATTGCTTAGACGTAATCTTCCAGATATAATCAAAAATTTTCCAGACTCACAAATAATAATATCTGACGATAACTCAAGCGATGATAGTTTAAATTTTTTGGCTAATAATTTTCCCAATATTGAAATAATAGCAAATAAAACGAACAAAGGCTTTTCATCAAATGTTAATAGTGGTGTAAAAAAAGCAAAAACTCCAATCGTTGTTTTGCTCAACACAGATGTAGCTGTAAACAAAGATTACACAAGGCAAATTGAAAATTATTTTGAAAACGAGAATCTTTTTGGTATTGGTTTTCAGGATCGAAGTTTTGAAGACAAAAACATTGTATTAAGGGGTAGGGGAGTCGGTATCTTTAAAAAAGGTCTACTTAATCACGCAAAAGGAAATAATGAATTTGGTAGGACGCTTTGGATTTCAGGAGGTAGTTGCGCAGTTAGTTTAGAAAAATTTAAAAAGCTTGGTGGATTTAATGAAATATATAATCCATTTTATTGGGAGGACATTGATTTATCTTACCGGGCAATTAAGTCTGGATGGGAAATATTATTTGCACCTGAAATTGTGGTTGATCATTTTCATGAAATTGGTTCAATTAGAAAACACCATTCCGCCGACAGGATTACAAAAATAGCTGCTAGAAATATGTTAATTTTTTCTGCTAAAAATATTACTGACAAAAAAATATTGTTAAGTTTTTATATTACTTTGATTATGTTATCAATTAAATCACTCATTAAAATGGACGCAAACATGTTAAGTTCGATTATGTGGTTTTTATTAAAATATCCAAAAATTATCACAAATCGAAATAAGGAAACAAAATACTACAAACTATCAGACAAAGAAATCATCAATAATTTTGGCAATGTTGGGTAAATTTAAAAAACATATCTTAATCCTAAGTGTTTTATTTATTGCTATTTTTGTACGAACTTACGCCTTTGAAAAATCAGCAACTTCGTTAAATTGGGACGAGGTATCAATAACTTACAACGCTTGGTCTCTTCTGGAAACAGGTAAGGATGAGTACGGAGATACGCTACCACTGGTGTTTAGATCGTTTGATGACTACAAATCGCCGTTATATATTTATTTAACAGTGCCATTCGTTGCAATATTTGGACCAGTTGGTAATGTAGTGAGATTGCCTAGTTTGATTTTGGGCTCATTTAGTGTTTTGGGGATATATTTGTTAACTTTTCAATTGTTCAAAAAAAGAAAGATTGCAATATTTACTTCTTTATTTTTGGCACTTCTTCCGTGGTCCATTCATTTCTCAAGGGTTGCTTTCGAGGGAAATATTTTAGTATTTTTTATTATCTTTGGAATATATTTTTTCTATAAATTTGTTAATGGAAAACATAACAATATTAATATATCGATTATTTTCTTTGCTATTGGGATGTATGCGTACCATTCTGCAAAATTAATTATTCCTCTTATTGTTGCAATTCTAATAATTCTTTACTGGAAACAAATTTTTAGCTTAACAAGAAGACAAATTATTTTTTCCGTTTTATTAAGCTTAATCCTAATAGCTCCTCTCACATATTCGATATTTTTTTCTGGAGCACAAAAGCGTTTTGAAGATACGAGTATTTTTTCTAAAAAAAATATCGACCAGGTTGATCCAGCCAGAAAACTATTTGACATTGAAAATGGCAATAATTTACCGTCAAAATTATTTCACAATAGGAGTTTTTATCAGTTAGATCTCTTATTTTCTAACTACTTATCACATTTTTCACCAGAATTTTTAATTTATACACAAGATAATCCAAGACATCACGCAACAAGAGTTGGTTTAGTTTTGTTGCCACAATTGGCATTTATTATTTTAGGTACATGGGTATTAGTAAAAAAGAAAAAATTTAACAAGGAAAAAATTCTTGTATTTTCACTTCTGCTTACTTCTCCAATGGCGTCAGCACTGACATTTGAGGCACCACATTCGATTAGGGCATCAGTTTTAATGATTCCTCTGTCAATATTAGGGGGTTTAGGAATTAGTTGGCTGAGTAAGAAAAACAATCGACTACAAAGGATAATACTTGGATTATTAATTATTTTTACTTTGGTTAACTTTTATTTTTATTATCATCAATATATTAGCCACTACAAGTTTGAAACATCACAAGACTGGCAGTTTGGAAGGAAAGAGGCAGTAGAATATAGTAATGAGGTTGAGTATCAGTACGATGAAATATGGATATCAAATAAATTAGAACAGTCTTACATTTATTGGCTACTATATTTGAAAGTGAATCCAGAAATATATCTAAGCCATGGTGGAACAAAAGCAGGGTATGAAGGTTTTGAGGAAAACACTTTGGGGAAATATCGATTTATAAACATTAACCCCAAAACCATTACAAATGATAAAAAAATATTATTAATTGGAGAGAAAGACGAATTTTTAGCAAAGCCGATAAAACAAATATTATCCCCTAACAAGGATACGGCTATCGATATAACAGACTCATCTCAATATGAAAAAATTAATAAATAATAATAAATACCTAATCTTAATATTATTTTTTGGATTTTTTTTAAGAATCTTTAATATTTTTAATTCCCCTCCATCCCTATATTGGGATGAAGTGTCAATTGGTTACAATAGTTATTCAATTGCTGAAACACTAAAAGACGAACATGGCAACTTGTTGCCAGTCCAAGCATTCACTGCATATGGTGACTATAAAGCACCGCTATATATCTATCTAACTGCTCCAATTGTTAAATTATTTGGCCTGAACTATCTAACAGTTCGATTAACATCAATAATTTCAGGGACTATATTAATATTATTACTTTATCTTTTAGCCAAAGAGATTACTCCAAAAAACAAAAAATATCCGCTTATTGCTTCACTCTTTATTTGTATTTCACCTTGGAGTATACAATTATCCAGAGCAGCATTTGAAGCTAACCTTGCGACAACTTTAGCTACAGCTGGTACGTTATTTTTTGTTAAATCAAGAGTTAAACCAAAGTTAATATTTTTGTCAGTAATATTTTTTATTGGGTCAATGTATGCATTTAATGGTACCCGGTATTTTCTCCCAATTTGGATATTTTTTCTTGGATTATGGCAATTATTTAACAAAAGAATTTCTATAAATTACGCAAAATATCTAATTGTTTCAGTATTACTAGGCATAATATTAATTATTCCATTAATTTCATTTGGATTAACTAGCTCAGGACAGTTAAGGTTTAATGAAGTTAATATCTTTTCTGATCCTGAGCCAGTCAGCAAATCAAATTCACTACAACTTCAAAATAATAATTCGATAATTTCAAAAATAATTTATAATCGCCGAGTATTTCATGCGCAAAATTATTTTGATCACTATTTGGATCATTTCTCATTTCAATATTTATTTTTAACAGGTGATATAAATCCCCGCTTCTCTTCACAAAAAATGGGGCAACTATATTTGGTTGAATTAATACTTATTTTTATAGGATTAATATATCTATTCAAAAACAAAAGGAAGTTTTTTTATTTTATTTTGTTTTGGATTTTGCTCTCTCCAATTGCTGCAAGCGTAGCCAGAGAAACGCCCCACGCCTTGAGAACACTTCACATGTTGCCAGCATTAATTCTTACCAGCTCGTATGGAATGATATATCTATTTGAGCAGGTAAAAAAGGCCAAGCTAAAAAAAATCTTATCAAGCACCTTTCTGTTTCTTATATTATTTCAATTTTTAATATTTTATTCAGATTATATTTATTTTTATCCTAAAAAATTTGCAGATAGTTGGCAGGATGGTTATAGGCAAATGTCTGAAAGTTTAAAAAAAGTTAAAGATAAATATCCAAAGATTTTGGTAACTGACGAATATGGTCGTGCTTACGCCAATCTATTATATTATTGGCGGTATAGTCCCGAAGATTACATCAAAACTCGAAAGGCTAATTCAGAACCATCTGGTCTATGGAATGTATATGGATTTTCGAATATTTCATTTAAACCAACATTGTCATGTGCGGATTCGAATAGTGCAGATTTGTTGGTTGGCACACCTAGCGAGTTCAGGGGAATCAATAATCGTGAGGTCATTTTTGATAGCTTCAATCGACCGAAGTTTGTTATGATTAATTCCAATGACTGTAAAAAATAAAGCTATTAAGTTGTCGATTGCGATGGCAACGTACAACGAAGAAAAAAATATTGAACACTCGCTTAATTCTGTAAAGGGTTGGGCAGATGAAATTGTAATTTTTGACGGATCATCCTCAGATAACACAGTCAAATTAGCCAAAAAATTAGGAGCCAAAGTTTTTGTTGTGGATAATCCACCACACTTTCATGTTAATAAGCAAAAAGCAATCGACATCTGTCAAGGAGATTGGATTTTTCAGTTAGATGCTGACGAAGAGTTAACCTCAGACTTAAAAGAAGAAATTTCAAAAATTATTTTAAATGGCAGTAAGTATGCTGGATATTACATTCCCAGAAAAAATTATTTTTTAGCTCACTGGATGAAAAAAACTGCAAACTATCCGGACCCAGTCATTAGATTGTTTAAAAAAGGGAAAGGCAGGGTTCCAGCCAAAGCCACACACGAACAGATTGAAATTGATGGTGAAATAGGTTGGGTAAAAAACGACATGCTGCATTATGGGGATGTAAGTTTTACTAGATATCTAATTCGTTCAAATAGATACAGTAGTATGGACGCAAGATATCTTAAGGCAGCTGAGACAAAAATAACCTTTGGTTTTACTGTTAAGTATTTATTTTTTTATCCTATAAAAACATTTTTTTTACTATATTTTCGCCATCAGGGATTTCGGGATGGTATGGCAGGTTTTGCGTTTTCGCTTTATTCTGGATTCCATTATATTTCTACGTACTTAAAATATTATGAGTCAAAAAACCAAAGTATTGATCGACCAGACCCGCTTGATTACTGGGCATAAAGCCAGAGGATCTGGAACTTATATTAATAACCTAGTTAATTCGCTTAAGTCGGAAAGTCTTGTCAGATTAGTTGATAGTTACAGCGACGAACCAGATGTGGTGCATTATCCATATTTTGATCCATTTTTTTTAACGTTGCCTAGTAGGTTTACTCGCCCCACCGTTATTACTGTCCATGATCTAATTCCCATTGATTATCCAAAAATTTTCCCAAAAGGAATAAAAGGTGCAATTAAATGGCAAATTCAAAAGCGAAAATTAAAAAAAGCCGATGCAATAATTACTGATAGCTTGCATTCAAAAAAGCGTATTTCAGTCCTTACAGGTATAAGTCCCAAAAAAATATATTCAATTCCACTAGCGGCTGATCCAATTTTTGTAAAAAAACAAAAAAAAGAATTAATTCAAACCCAAAAAAAATATAAACTGCCTGAAAAATTTGTACTTTATCTAGGCGATATTAATCCCAACAAAAACGTTATTCGACTTATTCAAGCCGCCGAGAGTTTTAAAATCAGACTGTTTTTAGCCGGTAGGCCATTTAGTGGTCATTCAGTAGAAGTAATAAAGATTAAAAAAATGATTGCAAATTCAAAAAATTCTCAAATTATTGGCGAAATCGAGTCAATAAACGACCTGGTAGATATTTACAATTTAGCACACCTAACAGTTGTTCCTTCTTGGGATGAAGGGTTTGGTTTTCCAATTCTTGAATCAATGGCGTGTGGTACACCAGTTGCCACATCGAACATATCTTGTCTGCCTGAAGTAGGTGGTATTGCTGCAAGATATTTCGATCCATATTCGAAAAAAAGTATTATTGATACCATAAATCAAATAACTACACTTAATAAATCGGAATATGATCAGTTATCAAACGATTCAATTAAAAATAATCAAAAATTTACATGGGAAAAAACAGCAAAATTAACTTCTGATGTTTATCAACAAATCGTTCATTAAAAAAAAATACAAAGAATATAGATTTGTATTTTTTGTATTTATATTATGGAAGCTAGTATTAACAGTATTAGGCGTTTATCTCGCAAAGATTTTAGAGTTTAATCCAACCTACCCATATTTTGAAAATCTTTTAAGGGAATACGGATTATTATCATCTTATGTTTGGGGTGGATTTGATGGTGTTCATTATCTGAATATTGCTTCGGATGGCTATGCAAATCAATATACACAAGCATTTTTCCCATTTTATCCATTGTTAATTAATATTTTGTCTTTTGGTGTGATACCCAAATTATTTATAGGTATTGCGATAAACAATATCTGTTTATTTGTTTCATTAATTTACATACAAAAAATTGTAAAAAAATATTTTATCCAAATCGAATACAAAATTGTGGTTATTTTAATACTTTGTTATCCTTTTTCTTTCTTTTTTAATTCTGTATATAACGAAGGGTTATTTTTAATGCTGACAACAGCATGCTTTTACTATTTTTTTATTGACCGAATATTTCTATCTGTTGGTTTTGGTGTTTTTGCAACAGCAACTCGCCTTGCAGGCATTTTTATATTACCCGCACTAATGATTACCTGTTTTTATAAACGAAAGAAAACAATTTTACCTATTTTTTTAATTCCACTTGGCCTTGTATGCTACATGATATTTCTACAGATTAAATTCGGCGATTTTTTATATTTTATTCACGCCCAAAATTATTTTGGTAACTCAAGAAGCAGTGATTTTGTACTACTGCCCCAAGTTATTTTTCGTTATTTCAAAATACTAACTACAGTTTCACTTACATCAAACGCATTTATTTTGGCTCTAACTGAAATTTTTATTACTCTTAGTTTCTTAGCTATTCCAATACTGTTTATAAAAAAACTTCCAAAACAATTAATCGTATATACACTTCTGGTAGTATTGGTGCCGCCACTAACAGGAACATTTAGTTCAATGCCAAGGTACGCGCTTACAGCATTTCCAGTATTTATTTGTATTGCCTACCTGAAGCCTTTATTTATTTACCCGCTCCTTGTTTTGTTTATATTACTTCAAATATTTTTTCTATCACTGTTTGTCTCAGGAACCTTTGTATCATGAAAAAAATAAACAAACCAATAATTATTGTTCTCGTATTTGCTCTTATTCTTAGAGTTCTAAGTTGGAATCAGAGTTTTTGGTTAGATGAAGGAATTGCCGCTGAGACAGCAATTAATTTTAGTATTAAGGAATATTTTAATGGTTTTTTATTGGGCGATTTTCATCCGCCATTATATTTCATAATTCAAAAACTTTTTTATTTCGTTTTAGGTTCAGATGAATATGTTTTTCGTTTACCCGCACTAATTTCAGGCGTAATAACAGTTTTGGTTACTTATTTAATTTCTAAAGAAGTTATTAAAAATAAAACCTTTCAGCTTTGGCCTTCAATACTTGTTACTACCTCACCAATTTTAATTACGTATTCATTTGAAGCCAGGCCATATTCTCTTACGGGATTAATTGTAATTTTAAATCTATATTTTTTATTACTAACGAAAAAAAAGTTTTCAAGAAAATACTGTACTTTATTTTTTATTACAAATATTTTAATCATCTATCTAAACTACATTGCATATTTGTATGTTTTTAGCTCTTCAATATATATGGGGTATATTTTATGGAAAAATAAAAATAAGAATTTTACATATATATTTTCCATTTCAATTATCTTTGTAATTATTTCAAGTTTAATGTTTCCGATTTTTATGACTCAATTAGTTTCAGGAAGCAATATCTCTTCGTCATTTAGTGGTTGGCAAAATGTAATTGGCAGTAATAACTTTTTAAAGAACTTTACCCAATTTTTTATAAAAACTTCTACTGGCTTAGTTGATTTTAGTTATTCAGTGCATATATCAATAGTTGCACTGCTAAATACAGCTGTCTATTTATTGGCGATAGTATATTCTCTGGCAAAAAGGCAATTTAATCCTGTTTTAATAGTCTTTTTAAGCACTTTTATGTTCGTTATGGCAATTGCAGTTTTTCTGCCAATATATTCATACTTTAGATTGCTATTTTTAATTCCATTTATTTATATTGTCATTATAAATCTCAATGTTAGTCCTCAAATTATCAAAAAAGGGTTTTATTTTATTCTTGTTTCCAATTTTATTTTCATTTTGCTTTATTTTGCTAACCCAATATTTTGGAGAGAAGACTGGAAAGGGGCAAAAGTATATTCTGATTTTTTAAGTTCCAAGTACCCCAATGCGATGACAGTTTTTTCAACTAAAGTGCCGTACGATATTTATTATTACTATAATACGAGTAAAGCCGTTGGGGCAGGGGATGAGTTTATAATGAATAAAATTCCAACTGAAAAACAGCAAATTTTATTAAAGTATGATCAAATTATTTATTACAGTTATCTTTCAGATTTGACTGATCCAAGCTTGATTACAGAAAATTTTTTGAAAACATATTATTCTGAAATAACTGGTTATAGCTTCAATAAAATAGGCAGTGTAAAGATTTTTATTAAAAAATGAAAAAAATAGCTATCGACGTTTCACAAATTATTTACGGTACTGGTGTTTCGAACTTAACTGCTGATTTGGTCGAATCAGTAATTAGTCTAGATAAAAAAAACACCTATGTATTATTCGGAGCAAGTCTAAGAGGATATTTTAAACTAAAAAAATTCTGTTCAACTTATCCGCAAGCTTTAACAAAAATATACCCCTTTCCTGTTTCAGTATTTGAGTTAATTTTTCACAAGTTTAATGTTCCTATAGATTATTTTTGTTCCGGCATTAATGTTTTTGTTTGTTCTGACTGGTTAACTCCAAGATCAAAAAAAGCAAAGATTATTGTGCCTATTTACGACTTAACAACAAAAATTATGCCAGAAGATCACACGGCAAAGACTGTAAAGGTACACCAAACGCGCATGGAGAGAGCTGTAAGGTACGCATCTTTTATTACATTTTTATCAAAGTCCTGCAGAGATGATTTCTTTAGGTATTTTAAATTCGATATAAATAAGACAGAGATTGTTTATCCAAGTACTAAAATACAAAATAAAAAAGCCAGCAGTTTTAACAATGTCTCAAAAAAATTTAAAATAACTAAACCTTATTTTTTAAGCGTTTCAACATTACAGCCTAGAAAAAATCTTAATTTATTAGTTAACGCTTTCAATAAAATAAATCATGATAAAAAATATCAACTAGTTATTGTCGGACCAAAAGGTTGGGGTAATATCAATTTACCCACAAGTGACAATATTACTCAGACAGGTTTTGTTTCAGACGGTGAGTTGGTTTCTCTATATAGAAATTCCACCTTATTTATTTACCCTTCTTTATATGAAGGGTTTGGACTGCCAATAATTGAAGCAATGAGATTTGGTACGCCAGTTATTGCGTCTAATACGTCCTCAATGCCAGAAGCTGGTGGTCAGGCAGCTATGTATTTTGATCCAAAAGATGAAAATGACTTGGTTCAGAAAATTATAAAATTTTTATCTTTAACAACAAACTCAATTAAAATCGTAAAATTAAAATCTCGAGAACATGCGGAAAGTTTTTCTTGGAATAACTCAGCCAAAAAGTTAATATCAATTTATGACAAAGTCTAAATTTATTGCTATTGACGGAAACGAAGCAAACATCTCTCGACCAGTTGGGAGTAATCATTATGCTTTGCAAATAATTATTAACCTAACTAAATCTTATCCAGAAAAAAAATTTAGAATACTGCTCAAGTCCCAACCGCTTCCACACATGCCGAATGGGGATAATATTGAATATGAAGTATTTGGTCCACAAAAGTTGTGGACGCGTTTTGCACTACCATTAAGGATTAAATTCCAAAAACCCAAAATTTCTGTCTTGTTTACTCCTGGGCATTACACGCCAAACATCAAGGGAGTTAAAAAAATAATTGTTATTTTTGATTTGGCATATTTAAAGTTCCCTGAACATTTTGCCAAAAAAGATCTTATCCAGTTAAAAAAATGGACTAATATTTCACTGAAAGCTTGCGATGGGATAATTACTATCTCCAACTCAACACGCAACGACATTCAGAAATATTACCCAGACTTAAATAAACCAATAAAAGTGATTTATCCAGGGTACAACACCAATATTTTTAAAAAAATTACAAATATAAAATCCAAGGAGTCTGTAATTAAAAAATACGCTTTACCGAAAAATTTCACAGTATTTGTAGGAACTGTACAACCGAGGAAGAATATTCAAGGAGTTATTTCAGCGATGAAATTCAATAACGATTTTAATTTGGTTGTAGTTGGCAAAAAAGGTTGGCTTTTTGATCCGATTTTTGAAAACGCGAAGAATTTTAAAAACAGAATAACATTTACTGATTATGTGCCCGACGAAGATTTGCCGGTAATTATTTCATTGGCAGACAGCCTAATTCTTCCATCATTTTATGAAGGATTTGGTATCCCTGTGGTTGAGGCTTTAGCATGCGGATGTCCGGTCATAGTTTCGAAAAATTCGAGCCTTTCTGAAGCGGCAGGTAATGCGGGTTTATTTGTCGACCCCCATAACCCAAAAGATATTGCTGAAAAAATTTCTATCTTACAAAATGACAAAAAAATTAAAAATAATTTAATTAATAATGCTCATAAACAGATTTTAAAATTTTCATGGCAGGAAAATGCAAAACAAACTTACGAGTTTATCTCAAGTATTGTAGACTAAATATATGATTGGAATAACTGACAAAAACGGACAATCTCTAAGTAGTTCAGAAATAATTACTAAAATTATAATCAGGATAAATAGTTATTTGTTAGATTTTTGGTTAATGATTCTCAATTTTATTAGTGTAGTTCCATCACATAGCATTAGAAATCTATTCTATAGAGCCTCAGGAATAAAAATTGGCCCAAAGTCCTACATTCATTATGGAGCCAGGTTCTATATGCCTATGAATATTAAAATTGGAGACGGAACAATTATTGGTGATCATGCCTTTATTGACGGAAGAGCACCAGTAAAAATTGGAAACAATGTAGATATTGCTTCAGAGGTTAGAATCTATAATTCCGAACACGATATAGAGAGCAATGATTTTATAGCAACAAATGCACCAGTAAACATTGAAGATTATGTTTTTATTGGTCCAAGAGTAACAATATTGCCGGGAGTAACTATCGGCAAAGGTGCAGTTATTGCTGCTGGGTCAGTGGTAGTTAAGGATGTTGACGCATCAACCTTGGTTGGTGGTGTGCCAGCAAAATACATAAAAGATAGAAACTTGAAAGAATACAAATACAGATTGGGAAGACCAAAATTATTTCAGTAAACAATGATTGATTTCAGTTACATTATTGTAAATTTTCGCACGCCAAAACTAACACTCGAAGCAGTTCGGTCAATAATTTCTCATGAGAAAAAAACAAAATACGAAATTATTGTTGTAGACAACAACTCTGATGACGGTAGTCTGGCATATCTTTCAAAAAATCTTCCCAAAAGTGTCAAATTTATTGTTGCTCCTGAGAATCTAGGATTTGGCCGAGCAAACAACCTTGGATTAGAAAAAGCTAAAGGGAGATTTTTTGTGATTTTTAACTCGGATGCTTACGAAGTCGAAGAAATTCTTCCAAAAATCAAAAAAACTTTTGATTCGAACAAAAAGATTTCAATTTTAGGAACAAAGATTCTTTATCCTAATTACGAACTTCAACAATCGCACGGTAGTCTTCCGAGCGTATTGTCAATTTTCTTTTGGATGTTTTTTGTTGACGATATTCCATTATTAAACAAAATTATTCCTACACTTCACAAAAAATCCCACTCCTATTATAAAAAAACTAAAAAAACTGGATGGGTAACTGGCGCAATGATGGTTTTTAAGCGAAATGTTTTCAGACAGCTTGGCGGATTTAATCCTAAAATATTTTTATATTCAGAAGATATTGATATTTGTCTTAGAGCCAAAAAAAAGGGTCTTAAAACATATTTTTCTCCTGATACACGAGTTATTCACATTGGACAACAAAGTTCAAAAGGATTACCAGGCAATGCTTTAGTTGGCGAAGTAAAAGGGTTGTTATTTGTTTCAAAAGCAAACTTTAATCCCGTAAAATATTTGCTAATTAAATTAATATTGACCATAGGCTCATTGCTAAGACTTATTATCTTTGGGATAATCCTTAGAAGCACACAAAGAAAACAGATATACAAACAAGTAATTAAAACCATTTGGTAAAATCCGTGAAAGCACTACTAAATTTTGTCGACAATCACCTTTTAGAATTTATAGCTATTTTCCTAATAGTTTTTATTCCTGTTTACCCAAAATTTCCTTTATTTGATATTCTTCCAGGTTACATTGTTCGAGCTCGTTTAGAAGATATTTTGATATTTCTGGCATTTATAACTTTTGGTATTTATTTAATCCGCAGAAAGGTCAGCTTAAAAAACAATCCACTTACATGGCCAATAATAATTTATGCGGTTGTTGGCTTGTTATCCTGTCTGTCAGCAATATTTATTACTCAGTCAGTTCCAGCTGAGGCCAATCATATTGGCAAAATGTTCTTGCACTACTTTAGACGGTTAGAGTATTTTTCAATGTTTTTTATTGTTTTTGCGTCAATCAAATCTTTAGAACAAGTTAAAAAATATATTTACATAGCATTTATTGTTTTACTCATTATTTCTGTTTACGGTTTTGCACAAAAATATATGTATTTCCCCGCCTTTTCTACAATGAATAGAGAGTTTTCGAAAGGTTGGGCACTTTATTTGACCGAACATGCAAGAGTACTTTCAACATTTGGAGGCCATTATGACTTGGCTGCCTATTTAATGATGTCATTAACGCTACTATTAAGCTTTATTTTAACGATTAAGAAAAAGCTTATTCAGCTCGGATTAATAGTGTTGTATATATTTAGTTTCTGGATTTTAATTCTTACCGCTTCGAGAATTTCGTTTCTAGCGTACTTGGGCGCAATTTCCTTAGCAGTCGCGGGGGTTTATTATTGGGACAGAAAGAAAATCAAGGCTGTGGTTAGCTTTGTCGTTGTCATGATGTTTTCGCTAGTAATTATGTTGTCGTTTGGTGATTTGTCTTCAAGATTTAGCGGATTAATAAAAAATGACCAACTCACAGCTTTAATTGAAAAAGCCCAAAATCCGTTTGCAAAAAAACCAACTGAAAAAGCCGCGTTTTTGGAAAACAATCCAGATAGTCCGTTAGCTGCATCAGATCAACAACCAGTTTCAACAAAACCGAGTGATGTTACTAGCGACCAGCCAATTTACGTCATTGCTACCAATGCTGCTGGAGAATCAACCTTGACGGCTGTACCGAGGCAATATTCTGATAATGCCCTTAAATATGATCTATCTACAGCAATTAGACTAGATAAGTTATGGCCGCAAGCAATCAGCGGTTTTAAAGCAAACCCAATCTTTGGTTCTGGATACTCGACATTAACCAAATCTTCAAAATACGAATTTACTGAGGCAGAATCAACAGATAATGATTATTTGCGATCTTTAGGCGAAACTGGTCTTGCGGGTTTCATTTCATTCTTTGGAATAATCGCCTATGTTATATACGCGAGCTTCAGATCAATTAGAAAAATTTCTGACCCAACAATTGCTGGAATAGTAATTGGAATCAGTTGTGCAGTTATTGGCCTGCTAGCTAACGCAATATATATTGATATTTTTGAAGCATCTAAAGTCGCTTTTACTCTTTGGGGTTTGGTTGCAATTCTTATGGCGGCAATCAAATTTATTGACGCGAAGCCATCAAAAACTAGTAGTAAGAAAAAATAATTAATTTATTGACAATATGAAGATATATAAAAAGATATTTCTATCTTTAATATTGCTTGGGGTTATTTTTTTTATAACATTACTGCCAAGGCTCTACAAAATCGATAATTCAATTACAGACTGGCACTCCTTTAGACAAGCAGATACTGCGATGGTGGCTAGGAATTTTGCCGATGAAGGATTTAATATTTTGCATCCCAAAACCGATAATATTCTTGCTATTTCTGATAGCAAAAAACCAAACCCACAAGGTTTAACCTTCTTGGAGTTTCCAATCTACACATTAATTGTTGGTTTAGTCTGGGATATTTTTGGTGTTAATGAATCAAGTGCAAGACTCGTTTCTGCAATATTTGCCTCATTTTCTACCGTTTTCCTATTTTTATTAGTCAGAAAGTTTTCCAATTCCCGAGTAGCAATTATAGCCGCCCTAGTATTTGCGCTTACGCCATACAGTATTTATTACGGAAGAGTAATAATGCCAAATTCGACAATGATTTGCCTAGGCTTGGCCTCATTATGGTTATTTAGTAGATATTATTTTAATAATTCTAAAGTTTCTTTTTTTATGTCTAGCGTATTATTTGCATTAGCCAGCCTTAGTTACCCTTATGTTGTTTTCTGGCTGATTCCAATAATCTACCTCGCCTTAATAAAGGATGGTTTGTTTTACTATTCCTTAAAATATTACGGGTTTTTGTTAATTGCTTTTATTCCTTTGGTCCTATGGCGGGCATGGGGAGCAAATTATCCCGAGGCACAAATTGGTTCAAATTGGTATTTAAATTATGGAGATATTCGATTCTCGGGAGCATTTTTTAGATGGTTAATTTTTGAAAGACTAGCTAAATTAATTTTAGGTACAGGTGGATTTGTTTTAATGTTTTTTGGGCTGGTAGCCAAAAGGGAGAATAAAGAGAATTATTTTTATTTTGTTTGGTTATTTTCAATGATTTTGTATTTTGTAATCTTTGCTTCTTCTAACGTCCGTCACGATTACTATCAATATATTTATATGCCAGTTTTAGCAGTATTTGTTGCACTTGGTATTGATCATCTTCTGAAAGCCGGTCAATCCATTATCGAAAAATCAATTAGTGTTTCTATAGCAATTTTTCTCGTCATTATTTCAATAGCTTTTGGGTGTTATGAGGTGAAGGGATACTATTTAACAAATAATGATATTGTCGAGGCGGGTAAAAAGGCTGATGAGCTGTTAAGCGCCAATGACAAAGTTATTGCACCTCTAGCTGGTGACTTGTCGTTACTGTATTATGTTAACCGGCCAGGATGGGCAGAATTTTATGAAGAAATGCCTGTTTTTAAAGCTCAAGGGGCAACAGCTATTGTTTCACTAAAATTCGATGAAGGTATTGAAAAGCTTGCCAAAGAAAACAAGGTTTTATATCGTACAAATAAATATATAATTATTTCCTTAAAATAAATGAAAGTACTACTGATATCACCATATATTCCTTATCCGCCAATCACTGGAGGAAAAGTTAGAGTTTATAACTTTCTAAAAAAACTAAGCAAAAAACACGAAATAGTCTTAATCTGTCTGTTAAAAAACACTGACGAATTTAAGGACGTTAAAATTTTGGAAAAACAAGGATTTAAGATTTATCCAGTTTTGAGGAGAAAAGCATGGTCTGCCCAAAATCTAGTAAGGACTTTACTGACAAAATATTCATTCCTTACTGTAGTAAATAACTTTTCTTCCGAAACGGAAAATTTAATTCTTGAAGTTATCAAAAAAGAAAAACCAGATCTTATTCATCTTGAAACTTTTTATATGGCACAAAGTTTACTGGCTGTTAGAGATAAGATAAAAATTCCAATTTTACTCGCCAAAGTTGACGTAGAGGCTCAAGTTTATTTTAGAAATGCACAACAGAAAAAAAATCCATTACTCAAACTGGTTGGATACATTGATGCCAGAAAAATGCTTAATTATGAAGTCCAAGTTTGCCAATATTTTGACAAGGTTACATTTGCAAGTGAAATAGACAGAATACTATTAACTTCCTATCTTAAAAAAAGAAAAATTAGTGTTGCCACTGATTTAATTCCTAACGGGGTAGATACTAAACATTATGTTCCAACAAAAACCAAAAAATATTCCAAACCAACTGTTGTGTTCTTGGGTAATTTTCGATATTTTGCAAATACTGATGCGGCGTTTTTCTTTGTGAAAAATATTTGGCCACTAATTACGAGTCAAATTGATGCTCATCTATATATTGTTGGACCATTACTTCCAAAAGGTATACAAAGAATGTTAAGTAATGACGTAGCAAAATTAAACTCAGAAAACATCACCGTAACTGGGTTTGTCGAAGAAGACATCAAAAAAGAAATATTAACCAAATCATGGCTTTCAGTTGCTCCAATTAGGATTGGTTCAGGGACAAAATTAAAGATCTTAGAGTCTATGGCAATCGGTACACCAGTTGTAGCTACTCCTGTTGGTATAGAAGGGATTGAAGCGATAAATAATAACAGTGTTCTTGTTGGTGAGTCACCTCAGCAGGTGGCCAATATGGTAGTGAAACTGCTAAAAAACAAACCACTTAGAGAAAAAGTTTCAAAAAACGCCCGCAAGCTGGTAGAGAATGTTTATGAGTGGGAAGTAATCGGCAACAAGCTTGATGGAATATATAGAGACTTAACTAAAAAATAATTATGGTTAAACCTACAGTCGATATAGTCATTGTTAATTACAACGCCGGTATTTATCTTAAAAACTGCATTTTTAGTCTAAAGGCATGCCTAAAATCAAATTTTAAACTAAATTGTATTGTTATCGACAACGCCTCGAGTGATGACAGTATTTCACAAATTAAACATCTTAAGCTACCTTGGCTCACTATCATTAATCATCCAGAAAATGTCGGGTTCGCCGCAGGATGTAATATTGGAATCAAAAAATCCAAAGGAAGTTATGTATTACTTCTTAACCCTGATACCAAAGTTTCAAAAGACACAATTGTTAAAATGGTCGACTTTCTTAGCATTCACCCAAAAGCTGGGATTGTAACTCCGAAACTAGTTTTATCAAATGGTCAGATTGATCCAGCCTCTCACCGAGGATTTCCGACACCTTGGGCATCATTTAGTTATTTTATTGGTCTTGAAAAGTTTTTTCCTTCTAATCCAAAATTTAGTCAATATCATATGAGGTACAAATCAATGGATAAGGTTCACGAAATAGATTCTCCATCAGGGGCGTTTATGCTAATTAAAAAAGAGGTAATCAATAAAATCGGGTTATTAGATGAAGATTTTTTCATGTACGCCGAAGACATTGACTTTAGCTACAGGGCAAAAAAAGCAGGCTTTCAGATTTTTTATAATCCATCTTCAATTGTTTTGCACACAAAAGGCATTTCCTCTGGTATTAAAAAACATTCAGAAAAAAAATCTAAAGCAAGCGTCGAAACCAGACTTCGGACCTCTAAACATTTTTATGAAACAATGAAAATTTTCTATCAAAAACATTACAGTCACAAATATCCCAAATTACTTGAAATATTAATTTTTCTTTTTATTGATATTAAAAAAAATATTAAAATATTTCAGTTGAAGTATTTATAATAATGCGAGTATTAATTGATGCAAGACTTTTTGGTCCGAAGCACACAGGTATTGGTAGATATAGCCAAAACTTAGTAAACAACCTAGTCAAACTCGCACCGCAACATCAGTTTATTTTAATTACACATGATTCAGCTCAAACCCAAAGCCAAAAAAATTTATCAGTTATCAAAACAAAAATAGGCCATTATGGATTTAGTGAACAACTTAAACTAATTCAATTAATTAATTCACAAAAACCAGATTTAGTTCATTTTACCCACTTTAATCATCCAATTTTTTATAACAAACCTTTTGTCGTAACTATTCACGATTTAATCAAAAGTGAATTTAAGGATTTTTCGGCCTCAACTAGAACAAGAGTTATATATGAGTTAAAACACTTTGTTTATCAAAAAGTTATTAATCATGCCATTAATAAGTCGATATCCGTTATCACTCCCTCAAACTATTCAAAGACTCGTATTTTGTCTGCTTATCCAGCTTGTTCCAGTCAAAAAATAATCGCAATTTACGAAGGTGCTGATCAGTTTGAAAACATTAGAGTAAAAAAAATGTTCGACTACAAAAAATACTCAATTAAGGACAATTATTGTTTATATATAGGTAATAGCTATCCTTACAAAAATCTTACACTTGCTGTCGAGGCCATCAAAAAAATTCCTGAACTTCAGTTTGTGATTGTTAGCAAATTCAACAAGAATCTAAACGATATCAAAAACTTAACAAATGGCAGCAAGCAATTTGTTTTTTTAGAGAATCTTGATGATGCAGAAATAGCTTCACTTTATCAAGGTTCAATGTTTTTTTTGTTCCCTTCAAAATCTGAGGGTTTTGGTGTTCCAGGGTTAGAAGCTATGGCAATGAAAACCCCTGTGGTCTGTTCTGATGCTGGTCCGCTTCCAGAAATATATGGGGATGCTGCAATATATTTTAATCCTGAAAGTGTGGATGATTTAGAAGAAAAAATTAGATTTTTACTCAAAAATTATAAAAAAGAAAAAAATCGTCTAATAGACCTAGGTACTAAACAACTAAAAAAATATTCATGGCGCAAAACCGCCGAACAAACACTTATTATTTATGAAAATAGCATTAATATTTGATCCCGTTACTCAATCAGGAGGGGCAGAAAAATTACTTTGGTGTTTAGCCGATGAGTATCCAGATTCAAAAATATACACCGCTATCTATAATCCTGAATTAGTCCCTGAGCGATTTAAAACAAGAATTGTGTGTTCTTGGTTGCAAAAATTTCCCAGAGCTGCACAAAATCCCAAGCCATATTTGCCATTATTCCCCGTTGCCTATGAATCCTTCGATCTTTCAAATTATGATCGAATAATTTCACTTACAACATTGTTTGCAAAAACAGTAATTACTAGGCCAGAAACGCTTCATATCGGCTATATCAACTCACCACCCAGATTTTTGTATTCCGAACAAAATTTGAAAAGATATATAAACAATAGTTTTCTTCAGCATCTAGTTTCGCCAATTTTTAAGTGGTTAAAATTTTACGACTCTTTGGCGACTAAACGCCCAGACATATTGATAGCCAATTCGCAAAATATTCAACAAAAAATAAAAAATATTTATAATCTTGATAGTCAGGTGGTCTATCCTTTTGCAGACGATCGTTATTTCAAGAAAAGAATTATTGCAAAAATTCCCAATCAATATGTCGTCGTTTCTCGCTTAGAAAAATGGAAAAGAATCGATTACGCTATTCAAGCGTTCAATAATCTACCAGATAAAAAATTAATAATTATTGGAACAGGCAGTGATATGACTCGGTTAAAAAAAATTGCAGCAGACAATGTTATTTTTACAGGTTGGATCAATGATTCAAAAGTCGTAGATATTGTTTCTAGGTCTCAAGCAATGATAATGCCTCAAGACGAAGATTTTGGTATCACCTCAGTTGAATCGCAGGCACTTTTTACTCCAGTAATTGCTTTAGACAGTGGAGGCGCCAAAGAAACAGTTATTCATGGTGAGACCGGAATACTTTACGAAAAACAGACACCCCAGTCATTAATAAATGCTATTAAAGTTTTTGAAAAGAAAGGCTTCAAAGCTGACAAACTCTATCAAAATGCGCTAAAATACCGCCAGAGTCAATTTATCCAAAATATAGCAAAATATCTATGACAAAAGACCAATCGATAAAAATTGCAATTTTTTGTGGAGGTAGTGGTTCAAGAATGTGGCCTGCTTCCAGATCAGACAAACCAAAACAGTTTCAGCCACTAATCGGCGGCAAGAGTACATTCGAAAAATTAGTAGCTAGTCTTGAAAAAGAGTTTGGATCTGTAAATATTTTCCCCGTAGCTAGAAGGGAGTTTGTTGGTCATATCGTTTCTCAGGCTCCGCACATTCCATTAGAAAATATTATTATCGAACCCGAAGGTAGAGATACTATGGCTGCTATTGGTTTTGCCGCAATGATGTTAGATACCAAATTCAATAACCCAACTGTTATCAGTCTTTGGAGTGACCATTTAATTAAAAATGAGAAGAATTTCCTGAAGTCTTTGCGTAAAGCCGCTGAGGTCAGTGCTAAAACTGCAAAGATAGTTGAGCTTGGAGTTAGGGCAACATTTCCAAGCACTCAGCTGGGATATATAAAAACAGGCAAGATGATCGAAAAGATCGAAGATTTAGGTTTGTTCGAATTCATTGCCCAAATTGAAAAACCCAGCCTAGAAAAAGCGCAAGAATTTCTTGAGTCTTGGGAATACCTTTGGCATTTGGGCTATTCTGTATGGTCAACCAAAACACTCCTTAGTTACTATGAAGAATTCGCTCCCGCTACATACAAAACACTCCTTAAAATTTCAGAATTAGTAAAAAACGGAGACAGCTCAAGTAAAGCAGTAAAAGACTTATTTGCCACAATCGAAAAAACCTCAATCGATCTCGCAATTCTCGAAAAACTCGGGCCAACAGAACGCCTAGTAATTTCTGCTGATCTGGGTTGGAGTGATGTGGGAACATGGGATGTGCTAAAAGACGAGCTTGGCGAATTACCAGAAGATAACGTGTCGACCGGTAAGTCAATTACAGTTGAATCCAGCGATAATTTACTCTTTTCGACCAACGGGAATAAAATGCTCGTTGCGGTTGGTGTTAAGGGGCTAATAATTGTTGACACACAAGACGCTCTATTAGTCGTTGCCAAAGATGCTAGTGGAAAGGTTAAAGATGCTGTGATTAAACTTAAAGAGGAAGGGCACGAAGATTATCTTTAAATAATGTTTTACGATTTCGCAAAACGCACAATCGATATAGTCGGTTCACTGGTTGGAATGTCAATTTTGTGTTTAATTTTTCCTGTAATTGCAATCGCAATCAAAAGATCAAGCCCAGGACCTGTGTTTGCCGATGTCCCTAAAAGAAGCGGTAAAGACGGTAAGTCATTCAAAATGTATAAGTTCCGCTCAATGATAAAAGATGCTCATCTTTTGTTGCAAAGTGACCCAAAATTCAAGAAACTTTATGAGGAATACAAGAAAAATTCCTACAAACTCTCACACGATCCCAGGGTCACTCCTTTGGGGCATTTTATACGCAAAACAAGCATTGATGAGCTACCACAATTTATTAATGTTCTAAAAGGAGAAATGAGTCTTGTTGGGCCAAGAGCGTATTATCCAGACGAGTTAATTAATCAGCAAAAAGCCTTTCCAGAAACCAAAAAATACGTCAAAACACTCTTAACCGCCAAACCAGGCTTAACAGGTCCTTGGCAAGTTTCTGGTAGGAGTGATATTTCGTTCGAAAAAAGGGTCAAATTGGATGCGGATTATGCAAAAAAGCGCTCAATCTTGTATGATTTAAAGATTATAATCCTCACAGTTCCTGCACTGCTTTCTCAAAAAGGTGCTGTCTAATAATTTTCTTAGTTTTAGTTAGATTATTCACAAAATATGCTTAAATTTTCAACGAACTACCAATCTCACAATAGCCATGTTTATCGCAATAAACAAAAAAAGCGGTCATTAAAGAAAATTATTATTATCCTTGGGATTTTTGTAATTTTTGGCCTTTATATTGGTATTCCAGCTTTTGCCATCGGATCTAGTCTCAAAAATGCCAAAAACAATCTAAGCGCTTCAGTTGCGTCGCTAAGATCTGGTAATTTGCCAGAAACAAAATCGAAACTAGAGTCCGCTAAGGGGGATTTACAAAAAGCTCAAGCAGCCTCCCTTGTTTACAAACCATTAACCTTTATTCCTCTAATTGGATCATATCCTTCGGATCTTGAGCACGCCTTGTCAGCCGGTGTCCAGGGTGTTGAGGCTGGATTAATCATTACTAAATCAATTGAACCCTACGCAGACCTTCTGGGTCTAGGTAGTGGTGACTTTTTGGGTGGAACTGCCCAGGATAGAATGCAAAAAGCCATCCAAACCTTATCAAAAATTACGCCAGAATTGGATAAGGTAAACGAAAAATTATCCAAGGCTAATAAGGAAATGGCACAAATTAACGCCAACAGATATCCAGATTTTATTCCTGGCAAACCCAGAACAAATATTAACCTCGCCAAAAGTTATCTCGTTCAAGGTGAAAAAGTCTTGACCGAAACCAAACCACTTTTAGAAGTTTTACCAAGTATTATGGGTGATGATCGGGCCAAAAAATACATGGTTCTTTTTCTTAACGACAAAGAGCTAAGGCCTGGTGGTGGATTTATCACAGCTTATGCTTACTTAAACATCGACAAGGCTTTAGTTAAAGCAGAAGGTTCTGATAACATTTACGATCTTGATGACACCATTACTGATAAACCTTCTGCACCTGAAGCAATTATCAAATATCTACCTTTAGTAGATTCATTTAACCTTCGCGATTCGAACCTTTCACCTGATCTTCCAACTTCACTTACGGCTTTTGAAGATTTATACAAACTATCACCCCAATATCAGCCAGTCGACGGGTACTTCACGGTTAATACTAGAGCACTTTCTGATGTTTTAAGTGTCCTAGGTCCAATCGAGATAGAGGGTGTTAAATACACCAACGATATTGTGCCTGCCTGTGATTGCCCGCAAATAGTTTATTCTCTGCTTGAAAGTTCAGGACAACCAAGAGGTTTTATTGTTGAGGAGAGAAAAGCCTTAATTGGTGTTTTGATGAACGCAATCATGGATAAGAGTTTAAGCGCAAACAAAGACACACTTCCCAAGTTAATAGAGCTTGGTCTCAAACTTCTTGCACAAAAAGATGTAATGCTTAATTTTAAAGATGAAAAAACCCAAGTTGCTTCGGAAAAACTAGGTTATGCCGGCAAAATTAAACAATCTGAAAGTGACTATTTATCAGTCGTTGACAGCAACTTTGCTGGTGCCAAAAGCAATCTTTATATTCAACAAACGGTTACTCAAGACATCAGAACAGATGGTGACAAAATTATTAAAAAGGTGACTGTTAATCTCAAAAACCCTCGAGCCGCTGATAATTGTTCGCTAGAAAGAACCGCAGGTTTATGTCTAAACGGAATATACAGGGATTGGATTAGAGTATTTGTTCCTATTGGCTCAAAACTTATTAGTTCAACGGGTTCTGAAACGGATGTTGTTACTTATGATGATTTAGGAAAAACTGTTTTTGAGGGATTTTTTACGTTACGTCCTTTAGGAACTTCGCAAATCGAAGTCGAATATGAATTACCATTCAAAGCAAGTGGTGATTACAAAATTCTTATTCAAAAACAATCAGGCAAGGGTATAGTTCCTCATGTAATTAATATTGACGGCAAGAAGAAAGAATCGTTTGACCTAAGTGGTGATCAGGAGATAAAGTTAGATATATAAATAGATTTAAATTCCGTTTATACATTTAACTTTTTGATTATGTCTCAGCCTCGGTCGTATCGCACAAAAGCAATTATTGTCTCCCGTAGAAGGTTTTCTGAAGCTGACAGAATTGTCACCTTTTTTTCCCCTGAGCTTGGTCTGCATGAGGCGATTGCGCACGGAATCCGCAAACCAACTTCTCGAAAATCAGGCAGTTTAGAATTATTTAATCTTGTGAGCCTTTATATCATCAAAGGCAAAAGCATTGATATCATCAGCGAGGCATCAATAATTGATAGTTTTTCAAGAGTAAAAAAAGACTTTGCTTTAACCCACCCCGTTTTTTATATGCTCGAAATAGTTGGAAGATTATTTAGTCACGGTCAGTCGCAGGGTGAAATATTTGACCTTCTCCAGACAACAATTAATTTATTAAACACCAAAAAGCTTTCTGCAAAACAAATAGACTGTCTACTTAGTCGTTTCGAGATTAAAGTTTTGGAAGAATCAGGATTTTTTAGTCTTCATAAGTCAAATTTTTCCAATCAATCAATTTATGAATGCGCCATGACTTTGTCAAAACAAAGCTTGCCAGTCCTATTAACTTCAAACTTTGTGCCCCTTAAATCACTAAAGGAATCACTCAAACTAAGCCTCGAAGAAATAATTGGTCGTTCATTTGTCACCTTGTCATACCGACCTGTTTTGGCATAATATTACGCAGATGAATTTACTATCAAAAGTCAAAGCTATTTTCACTCGATACCCAGTCTCAAAAATCGTCTTACCAATATTATTAAGTCTGATTTTTTTAGTTTTGGTTTTTAGATTTGTTGGTATTGGCGCTAACTCGGAGTCAAATGATATCACTGAAGGAGAATCAGCTGATATTAGAGACCTTGATGCTAAAGATAGGCCATATGTCGGTCTGGTTCCAAGGGCAGATGGTCATGCATTAATTCTGACAGTTACCAATCATCAGAATTTTTCCTCACTCGATTTCGAAATTCTTTATCAAGCCGGCAATCTCCAACAAGGGTCAATTGGCCAAATTGATTTAACCAAAAGCGCCTACAAAACCGAAATTACCTTAGGGGCTTGTTCAAAAGGTGTTTGTAGATATGATGACGACGTAAAAACCGGAAGTCTTAAGCTAAATGGAGTCAAAAATAAAAAACAATTTATCGCCACAATTCCATTTGTTTTAGAAAAAATTACCCCTGAAGCATCCAATATTATTGGTCCAGTTGGCACACTTGATATAGAGATTCCCTCTGGTTCAGTTACGAACGACTACTATGTATTACTAGCTGAAACGCTTGGCGTTCCAATCCCTGTTGGTAATCTAAAAGGCCAAACAGTTGCAATATTTTCAATTGCACCAAAACTTAATCGGCCTGCGGTTATCAAACTTAAAGATCAAAACATCGCAGGACTAAAAGTTAATCATTTTGACTTTAGTCAAAACGCTTGGTCTACACTTGAAACTAATGTCGAAAACGGCAACCAATTCAACTCCGACTACTTAGGATTATTCGCCTTTACTCAGTAAAAACTATGGACTTAATTGAAAAGGTCGTTGATGTATCAAAGCGCAGAGGTTTTATTTTTCCTTCCTCAGAAATATACGGCGGAATGGCCAATACATATGATTTTGGACCATATGGTACTTCGCTCAAAGAAAATATTCGCCGAATCTGGTGGAATAAATTCGTCGAAGACAGAGAAGACATTTACGGTATCGATAGCAGTATTATTATTAATCCTAAAGTCTGGGAAGCTAGCGGGCATATCGCGAACTTTGGCGATGTCATGGTCGAGGATGTCAAAAACCACAAGCGTTATAGAGCTGACCACCTAATTGAAGAGCACTTTGAGAAAAAAGGCGAGAATATTAAAGTCGATGGAAAAACTCCAGAAGAGCTAAATGAAATAATTGTAAGTGAAAAAATAAAAAGTCCTGACGGTAATGATTTAAGTAAAGCCAGGAAGTTTAACTTACTTTTTAGAACTGAAATTGGGATTATTGAAGGCGAGGGTGCAACTGCTTACCTAAGAGGAGAGATTGCCCAAGGATTATTTATTAATTTTAAAAACATTCTCGATTCAATTCATCCAAAACTTCCGTTTGGTATTGCTCAAACGGGTAAAGCTTTTAGAAACGAAATAACCAAAGGTCAGTTTACTTTTCGCACGCTCGAGTTCGACCTAATGGAATTTGAATACTTTTTCGATCCTGAAACCGACGATTGGAATAAATTATTTGATGATTGGAAAGTCAAAATGGACGAATTTACAAAAGAAATCGGACTAGATTCCACCAAGCTAAGATGGAGGGCGCATGAAGAATTCGAGCTATCGCATTACTCAAAAAGAACCGAAGACTTGGAGTATGAGTTTCCTTGGGGATTTAAAGAAATGTTTGGAATTGCTTACAGAACAAATTTTGATCTTCTTAATCACGAAAAAAACTCCGGCGTTTCCCAAAGTTACACATATCCTGACGGCAAAAAGGTTGTTCCTCACGTAATCGAACCTACTTTTGGTCTATCAAGACTTGTAACGATTGTTCTTATGAATGCTTTTACAGAGGAAGAAGTCGAAGGAGAAACAAGAATCGTTTTAAAATTTAATCCTCAAATTGCTCCAGTCAAAGTCGCAGTATTGCCTCTAATCAAAAAAGAGGAATTGACTAGTCTATCTAGAGCAATTCAGGCATCCCTCAAGTCGCTTGGTGTCATTGTCTATGACGAAACAGCTTCAATCGGCAAAAGATATCGCAAACAGGACGAAATCGGCACGCCTTACTGTATTACAGTTGATTTTGACTCACTTGAAGACAAAAAAGTCACAGTTCGCGATCGCGACACAATGAAACAGGAGAGAATTGAAATTTCCAAACTTCTTGACTTCCTAGCTCCAAAATTCCAATAACACTACTTAAATCACAAGTTCGTTTTTAAGTCTTTGGCTGTAGTCAGTCCAGACAAAGCATTTGTTTGTATCGAAAGCATAAATTATTATTTTAGGTTGTTGACACAAACTCTTTTTATGGTGAATAATGGTTACAGATGGTAATAAATGGTGATTTAGGGCAACTTAGGGCAGATGTTTTTAGGACAATTTGAACCACAATTTTCCTCCTCATCTAAGAGGCTTTCTATTCCGGTTAAGCTCCGGTCAAGTCTAGCGAAAGGTAAAGTAATCCTTTCAAAAGGTTTTGATCAGTGCATCTTTGGCTATTCGGCTAAAGGCTGGGAGGCGCAAAGCGCTAAGCACCTTGAAAACCCAATCTCAGACGTCCAAAGTCGAGATCTAAGAAGATTTATATTTTCAGCTTCAGAAGAAGTAGATTTTGACACACAAGGCAGAATGGTTATCCCAAAATCCTTAATCGACTATGCAAATATTTCTGACTCCGTTACCGTAATTGGCGCAGGAGATCATTTCGAAATATGGGCAACCGACAAATGGCAGCAAAAAATAAATGAAATCGACTCTAACAATCGTTGATAAACATATTCCGGTATTACCCAAGGAGACAATTGAATTACTAAGACCCTCAACGGATAAAAAATTCATTGATGCAACTCTTGGTGATGCAGGTCATACCGTTCTTATTTTAGAAAAGGGAGCAATAGTTCTAGGGATAGACGCTGACTTAAAAAATGTCGACAGAGCAAAAAATATCTCTCCTAATCTGACAACAGTTCACGGGAATTTCTGCAATTTAGCCAATCTTGCCAAAGCCAATAATTTTGCTCAAGTCGACGGCATACTTTTTGATCTTGGATATTCCTCAACCCAACTACAAGATCCAGAAAAAGGAATCAGTTTTTTAAACGAAGGACCTCTAGATATGAGATTGGATCCAGTAAATCAAGGCGTAACAGCTGCTGATTTATTAAAAGTATTAACAGAAAAACAGTTATATGAATTATTTATCGAATATGGTCAAGAAAAGCGTGCTCGGGTCATTGCTGATGCTATTGTCCGCGCCCGTTTAGTCAGACCAATTGAAACGACTACTCAACTAGCCCAAATAGTTGAGAACGTTATTCCTCGGAGGAATAGTGACAAGATTCATCCGGCGACTAAGGTTTTTCAGTCACTAAGAATCGCAATCAATAGCGAACTGGACAATCTGGAATCCGCTCTTTTACAGTCTGTAGAACTTCTAAAACCAAGAGGTGTTTTGGTAGTGATCTCGTTTCACTCATTGGAAGATAAAATCGTAAAGAATTTTATTCGTAATAATTTTTTGTTGGAAAACTTAACAACAAAACCAATTATTCCCGATAGTCTAGAAGTTCATCAAAACAGACGTGCTCGAAGTGCAAAGCTTCGGGCAGCGCGGAAAATTTAACTAAAACTGGGCAGCGGTTTTTAATTTAAAAGCCAAATAAACTGCTCAAAATGAACTCGACCGTTCTACAATCAAATATCTTAATTGCTCGTCAGGCTCCTTCGGCCAAAACATTACCTCACAGTACTAAACTAATTTTTGCAATCTTTACAATTGTCTCAATTTTAATAATGGGCAATCTGTTTGTTTCTAACTCACTTGCGACCAAAGGCAAACTTGTTACAGACCTCAAGTCAAAAAGTGAAACCTTAAAAAAAGAAAATATTGTTTTAAAAAGTGAGATTGCTGAATTAGGATCTTTGGCTGAGATTGAGAAAAAAGCCCTAAACTTAGGTTTTCAAAAAAATTCTTCGGGTAAAATATTTGTTAAAGATCCAGCGTTTGCTTACTCTCGTTAATTAGTTTTACTTAAAAACTATTTAGTTTTTGTTCCATAATATATTAATCATGAAAGAAATCAGGCTGGTATATATTGCTTGTTTGATAGTTTTTAGTTTAATTGTTCTTAGACTGTTTTATTGGCAGGTCATTAGTCGCGACTCACTACAGGCCAAAGCAGAAAAGCAGTATTTAAGAGATATTGAGCTTTTTCCTAAAAGAGGAGAAATATTAGCCTCAGACAGCTCGCCATTAGTTACCAATCAAACCGCATATCTAATGTATGCAAATCCAAAAGAAATTTCTGACCCCAATACTGTTGCTGAAAAAATCCAGCCGATTTTGGATCTTAGTGATATTGCAACAGTAAGCGCCGAGCTTTTGCCGGAATATAATCCAGAGGTTTATAAAAAAGAGCAGGAACTTAAGCAAAAAGAGAGACAAGTTGCTTTAACAGAAAAAATTACTCAGACCAATCTTGATTGGGTACTACTCGGAAGAAAACTCACCAACATTCAAAAGGAACAAATTGAAAAGTTAAATATTAATGGTCTAGGTTTTAGCGATGAGATTGCACGAGATTACCCTGAAGGTTCAATGTCTGCACATCTATTAGGTTTTGTTGGTTTGGATGATTTTGGGCGCGACACTGGCTATTTTGGACTAGAAGGTTTTTATAACAGGCAACTTAAGGGTCGCTTGGGGGTAACAAAGGAAGAAACAGATGCTAAAGGTAATCCAATCTTACTAGGTGATTACGGCCAAATTGGTGAAAACCCAGGCAGAACTCTTAAGCTCACAATCGATAGGTCGGTACAAAAAATAGTTGAAGAAGAGCTGCTTAGCTCAATCGAAAGTTATCAAGCCAAAGCTGGTCAAGTTTTAATAATGGACCCTAACTCAGGGGCAATTATAGCTTCTGCTGCATATCCCGCTTATGATCCCGCTAATTACACTAAATACCCAAACGCCAATTATGTTAATCCAGTGGTAGCAGAGACTTACGAGCCTGGATCGACTTTTAAAGTTCTCGCTATGGCGGCAGGGATTAACGAAAATGTCATTCAACCAGAGACAATTTGTACAATCTGTGACGGTCAAGTAGAAATTAGCGGTTATAAGATTTCGACTTGGGATAATAAATATCACCCCAATTCCACCATGACCGAAGTGATTCAAAACTCTGACAACACGGGAATGGTATTTTTGTCCCAGAAACTAGGGTTCGAAAAATTTCATCAATATCTAAAGAATTTTGGTTTTGGGGATCTAACTGGTGTCGATATTCAAGACGAAACATATGGGGTAATAAGACCAAAGAAAGACTGGGGGGAAATAGACTTAGCGACTGCATCTTTCGGTCAAGGAATTGCCGTTACCTCGATTCAAATGGTTAAGGCGGTCTCAGCTATAGCAAACGGGGGAAAACTCCCAACTCCACACTTTGTCTCCGAAATAATAGACGGAGATAACCCGCTTAAAGTTTCTCCAGATAGTAATTCATTCAAAACCATAATTACCAAAGAAACTGCCGACAAAGTTACAGAAATGATGGCCAAAGCAGTAGTGGCAGGGGAGGCTCATTACAAAATTCCAGATGGTTACTCCTTAGCTGGCAAAACTGGAACAGCACAAATTCCTGTTGCTGGTCATTACGACCCAAGTAAAACAATCGCAAGCTTTGTTGGGTTTGGCCCATTGCCCAATCCAAAATTTGTAATGTTAGTCCGATTTACAGAGCCCAAAAGCTCGCCATACGGTTCAGAAACAGCAGCACCAACCTTCTTTAGGATATCTTCAGAAATTTTTAGACTTTGGTCAATTCCTCCAAATCTTTAAGTCCTAGCCGATTTAGATTAGAATATCGAATAATGAACTCGCAAAAAATAAAAAATATTTGGCACCTAGTTAACGCCATCATCGCCAATATTTATTACATGTTTCCAACCAAAAAACTTATCGTAATTGGTGTTACAGGAACTGATGGAAAGACAACGGTTTCTAGTGCGATTTATCACATATTAAGAAAATCGGGAGAAAAAGCCGCATTAATATCAACTGTTGGTGCAGAAATAAACGGGAATTTTATTGAAACAGGGCTTCATGTTACGACCCCAGGACCTTTCGAAATTCAAAAATTCGCCAAACTTGCCATAAATGCTGGTTGTAAATATTTAGTTCTAGAAATAACTTCAATTGGTTTAGATCAGTATAGAGACTTTGGTACAAGTTACCAGATCGGACTTGTAACAAACTTAAGCCATGAGCATCTTGATTACCATGGGACGATGGATAATTACGCGAAATCAAAATTTAAATTACTCCTAAGATCAAAAATAAAACTTGTTACCTTAAATTGCGGGCCAATTAATGATCTGAGCCAAAACTTATCCAATCTCCACACATATTCGTTTAATAAAAATACAGATTTTACAAAAACCAACTTTAATATTCCAGAAATTATTGGTGACTACAATAAAGAGAACTTAGTTGGTGCGGCAAGTACAGTAAGTTTGTTGGGTATTGATAATGAGAAGATAAATACCGCACTTAAATCTTTTCAACTCCCCAAAGGTCGAATGGAAAAATTTTTAGGCAAAAACAAAGAACTATTTTTTATTGATTTTGGACACACACCACAGGCTCTTGAATCCGCACTCTCATCAATCAAAAAAGAATATCCAAATCACAAAATTATCTCGGTATTTGGTGCGGCCGGACTTAGAGATTATTCAAAAAGACCGTTAATGGGCAAAGCTGCCTCCAAGTATAGCGATATCATAATAATTACAAATGAAGATCCAAGAACGGAAAATCAAGAAAAAATCTCAAGTGACATAATTTCAGGTATACCCAAAAACTTTAGCAAATCAAATCAAATTTTAGTCATTAACGATAGGCAAGCCGCAATCAAAAAAGGCGTCGAGCTATCAGACAACAAAACTATTTGTTTATTTTTTGGTAAGGGTCATGAAAAATCAATGAATATTTCTGGGGTCGAAAAACCTTGGGATGAACAAAAAGTTTTAGTTAAGGCTTTAGGAAAATAAGTCTTACAAAAATGAACGAAGATCAAATTAAAATCATAAGCAGTACGCTTGGCGCCGAAAGAATTCTTTTTGACGAACAGTTAAAATCGCACACATATTTCCATCAAGAAACCAAATCAAGGATGTATTTTGATGCGCTTAATTCTTCAGATTTGGAGTTAGCAGTCTCAACTTGTATTAAAAATAAAATACCCTTTATTGTTTTAGGACTAGGAGCTAACACCTTTCTACCTGAAAACAGTGAATATTTTTTGATAAAAAACCTATCTCACAATATTATCCTCAAAGGATTTAGAACCTCAATAATAGAAAAAAAAACAGTCCCAGAAGTATTAATACAAGTTGATTCTGGTGCTTCTTTAACGATGCTAGCCAGATATTGCATTCATGAAAAAATTGACGGATTAGGATTTCTATTAAGTATTCCAGGCAGCGTTGGTGCAGGGATTAGAAATAATATTTCACTAATGCCGACGGTCAAAAATATTATAGGTAATTATCTTTCACTAGCTGAAATAATTGACGCCAAAACTGGTGAAAAAAAACTTGTCGACAACTCATACTTTGAATTTGATTATGATCGGTCCAAGTTGCAAGTTACTCGCGATATCGTAATAAAAGCAGTATTCAAATTACCTAAAACCTCACCTAATAATCCATGGTCAACTGGTAGTAATGATGGTGTTATTAATCATTCGCTTACTGGTCCAATTTTTAAAAACATTTCACACAGAGATGCTGTTAGATTATCAACCAAGCATTTCACACTCTCACCGTCATACTTAATCAGACAAATAGATATTGCTGGTTATAAAATTGGAGGTGTAACGATTTCAAGCGAAGATCCAAACACATTTATTTTGGACAATGATTTTAAAACCGAAGACATTGCCAGAATGATGCGTTATATTAAACGTAATATTAAAAATAAATTTAAACTAACATTAGAATCACGGGTAGATATTATTAACAAAATATAAATGAATTATTTTAAAGTCCTTAAAGAGGTTAAAACACACAAAAAACCATTTCACGTTGCACGCGCATTAAGTGCAAAATATTATTTGTTATTAAGTGCTAAAACCGTCGTCGGTGTGACGGGTAGTGTAGGTAAAACTACAACAACCAACGCAATTCGTACCGCACTAGGCAAGGAAGCAATTTCTACCACAGAAAACCTTGATTCAATTTTTAATATTCCAATTACTGTTCTCAAATCTAAAAAATTCAAATATTTAGTGTTAGAAATGGGCGTTCAATATCCCAAAGATATGGAATTTAATAGCTCAATCGCTCCAAGTGATATTGTCGTTTTCACTCAAATTTCTCCAGCTCATACACAGTATCTATCTTCTTTGGAAAAAATATTTACAGAAAAATCAAAAATAATTACCAAAAAAACAAAAATCGTGATTTACAATTATGACGATAAGTTGTTAAGAGAAAAATTTTCTAAACTTAATATTCCGGTAATTAAATATGGAATTTCTAAAGAATGTGATGTCAGATTGTCAGTAGAGTCGCAAAATCTTAAAAACACAAAAATTAATATTTACTATCAAGGAGAAAAATTTAATATAACAACATCTCTTATTGGTCAACATCAATGTCTATCACTTGGTGCGGCTTTTGCGGTCGGCACTTTTTTAGGTATTGATAAAAAAATATTGATTAAAAATCTTTCAAAAACTAAATCTGCCACTAACAGATTTAATATCGCAAGAATTGCCAACGCCGATGTGATAAAAGATATTTATAATTCCTCACCACTGGCGCTCTCAAATGCAATTAATTTTGTAAATTTACAAAAACATAAAACTAAAATTGCTATTCTTGGCGATATGCTTGAACTTGGTAAGATGTCGGAAAGTGAACATATTAAAATTGCCAAACAACTGCTAAATTCCAGTTTTGATCAGGTTTTTACTTACGGAGAAGAGGCACAAAAAATTTATTCATATCTGTCAAGCAAAAATACCAAACTTAAACTTACGCACCTAGAAAAACCGTTTAAATTAGAACAAAAAAAATTCGACAATAGTACGTTAATCTTAGTTAAAGGATCTCACGGGATGCACATGGAAGACTTTTTTAGCTCCTAAAACTGTATAATTAAATATTATGATTGGGCTGTTATTGTTAATACTCATATCTTTTTTTACCGTCGCAATTTTGTCGGTTCCTTTTATCAATCTTTTGTACAAGATTAAATTTCAGAGGCAAAATCAACAAACACGCGACATGTTCAACAAAAGAACACCTATTTTTGACAAGTTTCATGCTCACAAAGCAGGCACTCCATTAGGTGGTGGGGTATTAGTTATTTTCAGTGTCGTTGTGCTGTTTTTACTGGTTGGCTTGTTCCGCGAAGTTTTTAATATTGAATCTACATCCGTCTATCCATACGCTCAGGAAGTTTTTATAATTTTATTTAGTGTAGTTTCATTTGCGATTTTAGGTTTAGTTGACGATGTCCGAAAAACATTTCAATTAAAAAAAACTAGCTTTTTTGGATTAAGATTCAGGCAAAAATTTTTAATTCAAGTTGCTTTGGCGGCGTTTATCTCAAGCTATTTATATTTTGTCTTAAAAATCGACATTGTTAACTTAAGATTTATTGACGTTTTTCATATTGGTCCTTTGTTTATTCCATTTGCGATGTTCGTAATTGTTAGTTTTGTAAATGCAGTAAATATTGCTGATGGTCTTGACGGTCTTGCTGGGGGGCTACTTCTAATTGCCTTAATTGCATTTCTAATGATTTCATCTTCAATTCTTGATACCACTCTTTCTTCCTTTTTGGGGTTATGGATTGGTGCCTTAATTGCTTTTCTGTACTTTAATATCTACCCAGCCAGAATATGGATGGGGGATGCTGGGGCATTAGGTTTTGGTGCGGGTCTGGCGATTACAGGACTTTTGTTGGGTAAAACTCCAGCTCTAGCAATAATTTGTGGAATGTTTGTTGTCGAAGTAAGTTCTTCTTTGCTGCAGTTGATTTCGAAGCGCTTTTTTCATCGCAAATTAATTGAGGCAGCACCATTAAATTTATATCTCCAGCACAAAGGCTGGCCTGAGCCCAAAATTGTTATGAGATATTGGCTAGCTGGTATCTTACTTGCCGTAATGGGGCTTTTGCTCGCATTTATTGGTTAAATAATAGTATCCTCCATTTAAGAGAAGTTTTTGTATGGATAAATCTGATTTTAAAGATAAAAAAATTCTAATCATGGGTCTGGGATTAAATGGCGGTGGACTTGAGGCTGCTAAGTTTTTTTATAAACTCGGGGGGAAGATTACTGTTACAGATTTACAATCCGAGGATATTCTCAAACCAACAATTGAACAACTGAAAAGCTGTCCAGAAATAGAATATCATCTTGGTCATCATTTAGAGAGTGATTTTAGTAACACAGATATTGTTATTAAAAACCCTGGGGTTCCACCAACTTCAAAATTTTTGGAAATTGCCTCAAAAAGTGGGGCGACCATCACTTCTGACTTAGAAGTGTTCCTAAACTTAGCTACCCCCAAAAAAATAATTGCAGTAACAGGAACAAAAGGAAAAAGCACAACAACTACATTTATTAGTCAAATATTAAGTTCACTCGAAATTGAAAATATTCTTGCTGGAAACATTGGCAAATCACCACTTAATACTCTGGGTTATGAAAAAAATAAATATGTAGTTATTGAACTGTCATCGTTCCAAATTGACGACCTTGGCAAAAAAATGCCTTATTTTGACACAGTTGCATTTACCAATATTTTCCCTGACCACCTAAACAGATATGGCACTTTTGACAAATACCAAGAATCAAAATTGAGATTAATCAATTATCTAAAACCGGACGGTACAATTGTTTATCCAATAGATAACTTTCCACAAATTAAGCATTTAGATTCACAAACTGCAGTTCAGTTTGATGGTGGTTTTAAAATTAATCTTGAAAACGACACACCTCAAAATATTCTTAACTTTAACGCCGCCCTTCTCGTTGTTTCCAATACAACCAAACTTGCTGTTGATAAAATAATTCCTAAAATTGGCACTCTCACCCCACCGAGGTTTAGAAACCAAACAATTCGCACTATTGACAACATTTTATTTATTAACGACTCAACTGCTACCAATCCAACCGTGACCGTAGGAACTCTCAAAAATTATGACCCAACTGAATCAGTTGTTATTCTTGGGGGATCTGATAAAAATTTAGATTCGTCGATTCTCTCAAAGTTTATAAACGATAAACAATTCCATGTCGCATTACTTAATTCTCCAGTTGGGGAAAAACTTTCTTCACTAATTCATAAAGATTTAATTATTTCAAACTGCACGCAATTCGAAAAAGCAATTATAGATTCCTATGATTTTGTAAAAAAAATAAACGGAAAATTTGTCATTCTATCCCCCGCAGCTGCTTCGTTTGGAATGTTTTTAAACGAATTTGATCGAGGTGAACAGTTCAATGAAATAGTTTCTAAGCTTCAATGAAAATATTTTCAACGCAGAATAGAAATATTATTACACTGATTTCAACAACTTATTTATTAATATTAATCGGCCTTATCTTAATTTATAACGCCTCAGCTGTTACCAGCCTTAGGGACTTCGGCGACCAAAGCTATTTACTTAAAAAACAAGCTGTGTCTGTATTGTTAGGAACAGTCTCTCTTTTTTTATTGTCATTTATTAATTATCGAGTTTTAATAAGTTTTTCAAAAGTGTTTTATTTTGGATCATTAGCACTTTTAGCTGCTCTTTACATACCGGGTGTGGCAGATAGTATTTATGGTGCCAAAAGATGGATTACTATTGCAGGTCAGCAATTTCAACCATCTGAAGCAGCTAAATTGTCAGTAATTATTTATTTGTCGCAATGGCTTGGGAGTTCAAAAATTCCCAAAAAACTATATTTTCAGTCACAACATGCGAACTTAGCATTAGTACTGGGGCCAATTTTGGGTCTTATATTTTTTGAGCCAGATCTGAAATCAACAATTATTATCGCAGCCACTGCTATTACTGTATATTACGTTTCAGGTGCCGTAAAAGCTAAATTACTATTATCTTTAATACCGCTTTTTTTAGTCAGTGTGATGCTTTTAATATTTACACAAAGTTACCGCATCGACAGGCTTAAAACATTTATTGACCCAACTGCTGATACACAAAACACGTCATATCACATCAATCAAATATTAATTGCTCTTGGTAATGGCGGATGGTTTGGTGTCGGACTTGGTCAATCAAGGCAGAAATTCGAGTTTATTCCCGAAATAACTACAGATAGTATTTTTGCCATAGCTGCAGAAGAATTAGGATTTGTGGGGGCGTTAACAATCATTGGCGTTTTGTGGTTTTTGCTCATCAATTGTTTTGCTGTTGCTGGTTCAGCAAAAGATAATGTAGCTCGGCTTTTATCTGTTGGAATAACAACATCACTTGCTTTGCAAATAGTAATTAATCTTGCGTCGATGGTCTCATTGTTGCCATTAACAGGTATCCCTTTGCCATTTTTGTCGTACGGAGGAACTTCACTAATCATGGCAATGTCGTCAATTGGTATTCTTATTAATATATCTAAAAATCAAACTGAACCAAGAGCAAACATATATCGGCCAAAAAAAAGAAAATGGAAAAAATAAAAAAAGTTGTAATAATTGGTGGACACCCAACCCCAGCCATCGCTCTAATTGAGAACCTGGAGAAAGAAAAAAATATAGAAATTTATTTTTTTGGTAGAAAAAAATCGACTGAAGGGGATAGTGCTCAATCACTCGAGTACAAACTATTATCAAATAGAAAATCAATAAAATTTTATTCGGTTACAACAGGTAGACTGCAGAGAAGGTTTACGCAATACACTATTCCATCTTTGTTGAAAATTCCTTTTGGATTTTTACAATCTTTATTTTATTTAATCAAAATTAAACCTAATTTAGTTGTTGGGTTTGGCGGTTATTTGTCTGTTCCTGTGATTATCGGCTCGTATATATTAAGAATTCCAATTTTCGTTCACGAACAAACATCAATTCCAGGTTTGTCAACCAAAATTACAGGCAAGCCAGCTAAAAAAATTTTTATTTCGTTTAGGTCTTCCTCAAGATTTTTTAACAGTCAAAAAATTATTTTTTCAGGTAATTTATTAAGGGATGAAATTATTAGACCTAGTCCTTTATCTGACTCCGAATTAAAAAAGTTTTTAAAACTTAAAGAACCGTTAATATACGTTACAGGCGGTGGTCAAGGTTCCAAACTAATTAACGATTTTGTGATTAACAATTTTGAAGAACTTGTAATAATGCCTTATAGATTTATCATTCAAACAGGCAGTCTTAATAATGCCAAAAGCTACTCTGACCTCAAGTACAAAAAGTCTCTTCAGGATAATTTGAGACAAAAAATATTTATTGTTGAACACCTAAGCACTAGCGAAGTAGGGGCAATATTAAATAAAAAACCAATTATTTTTGGTAGGTCTGGTGCCAACACCATTACAGAGATTGTTTATCACCATATACCTTCAATTCTCGTACCACTTGATATTGCAGCCGGCTCAGAACAGTTACAAAATGCTCAGCTTTTAACAGCCAAAAATCTCGCCAAAATTATTAAAGCCAAAGATCTTAACTTCACATCCTTTTCTAATTCGCTCACCACCCTACTCAAATCTTTTGATTCAAAATCCTTCACACTATTAAACGAGGAAATAAAAATTGATTTAGATAACCAGCTCGCCAAACAAGTCAAAAGTATTTCAGATATAAAGTGAAGTATTCATCAAGGCATCACAAACTCAAAACTCCGAGAAAGCCATTAAATTTAAATAAAAAAAAACTACTTAAATATTTCACATTTTCTTGCGTTGTAATTGGTTTAGTTTGGGGAATAATGTTTACCAATCTTTTAAAAATTCAATCATCTAAGTTTAATTTTCCTAGTAATTTTAATTGCTTTTCGGTCGAGTCTTTTAATGATTATGACCGTACAGGCCAGTCAATTATATTATTCAACACTCGAAAACTAGAGGAAGAGATCGAAAAAAACCCATGTATTGAAAGTGCATTTGTTGAACTCACACCAAATAGGATTTTAAATATTACTATTACTCAGACTCGTCCAATTGCGAGCTTATTTATTAGTCCAAAATTAGAAGAAATAAATAAAATTGCAACCTCAAGTGTCGACCTTAGATCTGCAACAGTTTCAGCCATCCTAGAATCGTCTCAACTAGTCGACACAAATAAGGATCTTAATAGTCGTTTGCTTTTACAAAATAGAGTATCTACTGAGTCATCTTTGCCAAAATTTATTATTCCCGAAAAGCAAAAAAGTGATAACTATACAGATTACAAAATCAAAAATGTACTTGATTGTTTAACAGATAATCTTATTCAGACAACTTCTTTTTTAATTATCAACCAAAACTTAAATATATATTTTATTAATGTTAATAACGGATTTACTACTCTCGATGCCAAATTATTTGTCAGCCCAATTACTATAAACGAAAAGTTTTGTCCAGCTTTGCAAGAAATAATTCAAAAAAGTACAATAGATGGTATCAAGCTAGATTCAATTGATCTAAGATTTAAGGATCCAGTTGTAAACATAAAAAAATAAACTTAACCTTTAATTTATGGCAAAAGACAGAGTTATTGTTGGTATAGACATTGGATCATCTAAGATCTGCACAATTATTTCGACTATCGACGAAGATCAAGTTCCTCACATCATTGGAGTTTCTTCTATGCCATCAAAAGGCATTAGAAAAGGCCAAATAATTGATATTGAAGAATCAGTTGGGGCAGTGACAAAATCAATCGAAGCCGCTGAAAGAATGGCTGGTTTTTCGGCTGGAAGCGCCTTTGTCCTGATTGGAGGAACACATATTGAGTGTCAGAATTCAAAAGGGGTCGTTGCAATCAGTAGTTCAAGCAGCGAAGTCGATCACGCGGATATTAATAGAGTTATAGAAGCCGCCAGAGCTGTCTCTTTGCCTTCTTCTCGAGAGGTACTTCACGTTATTCCAAGACACTTCTCAATTGACTCTCAAACTGGCATCAAAGACCCTGTTGGGATGACGGGAGTGAGATTAGAGGTTGAAACTCATTTAATTACCGGAGCAACTACAGCTATTAGAAATTTAGGAAAATGTGTCCAAACCGTTGGGGTCGGTGTTGAATCAATGGTTTTTTCAGGATTAGCTGCTGCCGAAGCAGTTTTGTCGGATACAGAAAAAGAACTTGGTGTCGTCGTCGTCGATATAGGTGGTGGTACCACCGATGTTGTGATTTATGTTGATGGTGCGGTTGCCTATTCTGCTGTTTTGCCAGTTGGTGCTAAAAACATCACCAACGATATAGCAATCGGTCAAAGAATTAGTCTGGAATCAGCAGAAAAAATCAAACTTCATCTTTCCAAGCCATCAGTATTAAAGTTTTTAAAGCCTCAATCAGAAAAACCAACACATAAAAAAGACGACTATTTAGACTTGTCGAGTCTGCGTTTAGACGAACCAGTCGAAAAAGCCTCGTTCAAAATGTTGACTGATGGTTTTATTAAGCCGAGAGTGAACGAAATATTAAAAATGGTAAAAGACGAGATTAAAAAATCCGGCTTTGGCTCACTTACACCAGCTGGCGTTGTTCTTACAGGTGGGGGAGCGCAAACTATTGGCATTGTCGAACACGCCAAAAGAGAACTTGCCATGCCAGTAAGGCTAGGCAAGCCTCAATATGCTAAGGGCCTAATTGATGAAATCTCAACCCCAGAATTCGCCGCGTCATTAGGGTTAATTCTTTTCGCTCTTAAGACTGATACGTACGAAGATTCTAGAATGCCGATTGTTGGCAGAGTCGAAATCAAAGAGAGCGTGACAAAAGCGGTTAATTGGGTAAAGTCTTTACTCCCCTAAAAATAGAGAAAAAAATAACTTGAATAAAGTTATATAATTTGTTAGAGTTCGACTAGACAATTTAGTCTAAATTCTTTCCCTGCCATAAGAAATATTAACGAGGCTAAATTGCAAAATGATTAAAAAAAGTGTTCATTTTGACATAAAATGCTTGTAAAACCCGAAGTAACAAATTTCGCAAAAATTAAAGTCATAGGTGTAGGCGGTGGTGGTGGAAACGCCATTAATTCCATGATTGCTGGCAATACGATTCATGACGTCGATTTTGTGGTTATTAACACCGACGCACAGCAATTACTTTCCTCCCTCGCGCCAGTTAAGGTTCAGCTTGGTGATCAACTTACCAAAGGGTTAGGTGCTGGTGCCGATCCAGAAATAGGTCGCCAAGCCGCCGAAGAATCTATTGATAAAATCCAAGAAGTGCTCGAAGGATCAGATATGGTTTTTGTTACCTATGGTGGGGGTGGTGGAACCGGTACTGGAGCAGGACCTGTTGTAGCTTCAATTGCAAAAAAATTAGGCATCCTTACTGTTGCAGTCGTAACCAAACCTTTTGCTTTCGAGGGTACCAGAAGAATGTTAATCGCTGAAGAGGGTATCGCGAACCTTCGAGATAACGTAGACACTTTAATTGTTATCCCTAACCAAAGGCTTATTGAAGTTGTTGATAAAAAAGTTTCACTAATTGACGCGTTCAAGTTGTCAGACACAATTTTAACAAATGGCGTTCAGGGGATTTCTGATTTAATTACTGTCTCAGGCAACATTAATGTTGACTTTGCAGATGTAAAAGCCGTAATGAAAGATTCAGGGTCAGCGCTAATGGGTATGGGTATAGCTTCAGGCGAGAATCGAGCAATTAATGCCGCACGCCAAGCTGTTGTTTCTCCGCTTCTTGATGTTTCAATAGAAGGCGCTAAAGGACTTTTGTTCAATATTACTGGTGGACCAGACTTGTCGCTAACCGAGGTTGATGAAGCCGCTCAAGTTATTACCAAACCAGCTGATCCAGACGCGCAGATAATTTATGGTTACACAATCGACGAAAACATGGTCGATCAAATAAAAATTACGGTTGTGGCTACAGGATTTGATGACGAGATTAAACTAGGTGGTGGTTACGCCACAAGCTCGTCATATGCTCCAAGACCTGTTAATTATCACGACGATAATGAGGAGGAGGAAAAAGATGATTCAGAGGAACACTCTTATTCTCGTCCAAATATCCAATCTTCAAGTCAGCAAAACGAAAATCGCGATTTTGAACAATCAAGCGAAACGCTTAAATCCACTGCCGAAAATAAAGAGGAATTCGTCGAAGAGGATGAGTGGGATGTTCCAGCCTTTCTTCGCCAAAGAAATTAGGCTAACATAGATACAGAAAATTAAAATAAAAATAAATTGGTGGTCAAAAAACCTAGAAAATACATTTTTGTTTCTGGTGGTGTTATTTCCGGAGTCGGAAAAGGTATAACGACCGCTTCAATCAGTTTACTTCTCAAAAGTCACGGTTATAAAGTTTCCCCATTCAAATGCGATCCATACATTAATGTTGACGCTGGCACCATGAATCCTACTGAACATGGTGAGGTGTTTGTCACAGATGATGGAGCCGAAACAGATCAAGATCTTGGCAACTACGAGAGATTCTTAAATGAAAACTTGTCAAAACTTAATTTCACTACTACCGGCAAGGTTTATTCAGAAATCATAGCCAGAGAACGCAGACTAGAATTTGAAGGTCGTTGTGTTGAGGTTGTACCTGACGTACCAAATCAAATTATTAGCCAAATTGACCTGCTTGCTGACAAATCCAAAGCAGATATTGTAGTTATAGAAATAGGTGGTACGGTCGGTGAATATCAAAACACGCTTTTTTTAGAAGCCAATAGAATTCTTAAACTTTTGCACCCTAAAGATGTTGTGCATATACATGTTGGATATTTGCCCACCCCCAAGTCGATTGGTGAAATGAAGTCAAAACCAATTCAGCAATCAGTAAGAATGCTTAATTCTTTCGGGCTTCAGCCAGACTTTTTGATTTGCAGGTCAGAATTTCCCATGGATCAAAAACGCAAAGACAAACTTTCCCTTTTTTGCAACATGATTCCGGAAAATATTATTTCCAATCCCGATGTTGAATCAATTTATGATATTCCGATAATTCTCAACTCTCAAAAATTTTGTAATCAAATACTTAAAAAATTATTCTTAAAAAAGAAAAATTCCAAGATTGCCGCTTGGGAAAAATATGTACAAAAAACCAAAAATCCCAAAAAAACCATTAACATAGCCGTCGTCGGAAAATATTTTAATACTGGAGATTTCAACTTGTCTGATTCGTATATCTCAGTAATCGAAGCAATTAAACACGCCGGAGTTGCCAACTCTGTTGCTGTTAAACTTTCTTGGATTGACTCACAAACTCTCGATTCGGATAAAAAAACCAAAGAGGTTCTTTCTGAATTTAGCGGTATTGTAGTACCTGGTGGTTTCGGTGTACGAGGTGTGGATGGAATAATTAGAGCGATAAAGTATGCCCGAACAGAAAACGTTCCTTATCTTGGTCTTTGTTATGGGCTTCATTTGGCTGTTGTGGAATTTTGTAGGAATGTTTTAGGTATTAGTGACGCCGACACAACAGAAATAAGTCCCAAGACTAAAAACCCTGTTATCGATATTATGGAAACCCAAAAAATCAAACTTGCTAAGGCTGAAATGGGCAACTCAATGAGATTAGGATTATATAAGTGTAAATTATCCCCATTAAGCCTTGCAAAAAAACTTTATAACAAAGGCATAATTTTTGAGCGCCACCGACACAGGTATGAAGTTAACAACTCTTATGTCAACAAATTCACCAAAGCCGGTCTTGAGGTCAGTGGAATTAATCCTGAGACAGGTCTTGTTGAAATTATCGAAATTCCAACTCATCCATTTTTTATTGCAAGTCAATTTCACCCTGAGCTGTTATCGAGGCCGCTTTCGCCTCATCCAATGTTTGTAGGTTTTATAAAATCAGCGATTAAATAAAATCCGATTGTAATTTTTGCCAAATTTTTGGCATAATCAGCCACACACCAAAGTAACCAAACCAATTTAATTAATGAAAAAATCCAAACTGCCATCCAACCAAAACTTTATTGAGTTAGAAAAAGAAGTTTTAGATTTTTGGTACAAATTCGGCATTATTGATAAATACCTTCACAAAAACGACTCATCCAGTCAAACATTTTCATTCATTGACGGCCCAATCACTGCCAACAACAAAATGGGTGTCCATCACGGATGGGGCAGAACATATAAAGATGTTTTTCAGAGATTTCACACGCTCCTTGGTCAGGCCCAAAGATATCAAAACGGGTTTGACTGTCAAGGTTTGTGGGTCGAAGTCGAGGTGGAAAAAGAGTTAGGTTTTAAGAACAAAAAAGATATTGAAGCCTATGGAATCGATAATTTTGTAGAAAAATGCAAAGAGAGAGTAATTAAATACGCTCACACAATCACAGAACAAAGTAAAAGACTGGGATATTTAATGGATTGGGAAAACTCTTATTTCACTATGTCTGAGGAGAACAATTACGCGATTTGGAATTTCTTAAAAGTTTGTAATGAAAAAGGTTGGATTTACAAAGGGCGTGATGCGGTACCTTGGTGTCCACGTTGTGGAACTGCCATTTCTCAACACGAAATATTGTCAGAAGAATATCAAAATGTTACTCATAAATCGATATTTTTTGTACTTCCAATCAAAAACGAGAATAAAAAACTACTTGTTTGGACAACCACGCCTTGGACTATTCCAGGTAACGTCGCTGTCGCGGTCCATCCCGACCTAGACTATGTTGAAGCAGAATTTGAAGGCGTTATTTATATAATTTCCAAAAAAATAGCCAACAAGATAATTCCCAAACACAAGGTAATAAAGGAGTTTAAAGGTAAGGAATTAATTGACCTTGAGTACATAGCACCATTCGACGACCTTAAACTATTAACCGGAGTTACCCATAAAATAATTCCTGCTCCAGATTTAGTCACCGAAACAGAGGGTACAGGGCTTGTTCATATTGCCCCAGGCGCTGGAATGGAAGACTTTGCGCTTAGCAAACAACTCGACCTTCCTGTTATTAATCTAATTGGTGAAGATGCGGTTTATAATTCTGACCTTGATTATCTAAGCGGCAAAAATGCTAAAGAAAACCCCGAGTTAATAATTGAGTTATTAACCGATAGGGAATTTTTGTTCAAAGCTCTTGATTACACTCACAGATATCCTAACTGTTGGCGATGCAAAACCGAGTTAGTTTTTAGGGTTGTCGACGAGTGGTACATCTCAATGGATACTCCTGATCAATCAGGCAAAACTTTCCGCGAACAAATAGTTGAAAGCACCAAGATGGCGCATTGGATGCCGGAGTGGGGATTGTATCGTGAACTGGACTGGCTCAAAAATATGCATGATTGGTTGATTTCCAAAAAAAGATACTGGGGTTTGGCTCTACCGATTTATGAATGTTCGTCTTGTGATAGTTTTGAAGTGGTTGGTTCAAAAGACGAATTACAGCAAAAATCAGTTTCAGGCTGGAGTGATTTTGAGGGCAATACTCCGCACCGCCCATATATTGATAAAGTCCAAATCAGTTGTACAAAATGTGGCAACCCCATCAAAAGAATTCCCGATGTCGGCAATCCTTGGCTTGACGCAGGTATCGTTCCAATGGCCACACTAAAATATGACACCGACAAAGAATACTTTGAAAAATGGTTCCCAGCTGACTTTGTGGTTGAAGGATTCCCTGGTCAATTTAAAAACTGGTTTTATTCACTTCTTGCCATGTCGACAGTTTTAACTGGCAAATCTCCTTTTAAGAATCTGCTTGGTCACGGTAATGTTCAGGACGAGTTTGGAAAAGAAATGCACAAAAGTTCAGGTAATGCTATTTGGTTCGACGACGCAGCTGAAGAAATGGGTTCAGACATAATGCGAGTTATGTATTCCTTAAGTAATCCAGAACTTAATCTTAAGTTTGGTTACAAAAACGCTTCTGACATCAAAAGACGATTCTATCTGATTCTCTGGAACTCCTTTCTCTTCTATTACAACAATGAACAGGCAGCCAAAAAAGGTCACGTCTCCGACAGTATATTAGATGTGTGGATCTTATCTCAACTAGACACTTTAACCAACTACTGTAAAAATTATTTAGAAAAATTCGATTCCGCATCAGCTATTAAATTAATCGAAAAATTTGTAGTCAACGATCTTTCTGGTTGGTATATCAGATTATCCAGAAAAAGAGCTGAAAACCCAGATACTTCAACAGACGTACTCACCACACTCAATCAGGTTTTTACAAGCCTTTCGATAATTTTTTCACCATTTGCGCCTTTTATCTCAGAAAAAATTTACCAACTTACCTCTGATAATGAGTCTGTTTTGCTAGCCGATTGGCCAAGTGAAAGTAAGACCACAAATAAAGCTAGTGAAATCAATCAAAATATTATTCTTACCAGAAGTTTGGTGGAATTTGGACATTCACTTAGAAAAAGCTTGGGTGTAAAGGTTCGCCAGACAGTAGATGCAGAGTATCAAGTAAAAGCCAAACTTGATCCAATATATGAAGAAATGTTGTCCGCTGAACTTAATATCCGCCATCTTTCCTACTCGCCAAGTAACGAAATTGGAGTAAAAATTAACGATAATTACAAAATTGACAAAGAACTAATTGCACTCGGTCTTGCCAGAGATTTAATTAGAGAAATTCAAACCTTAAGAAAAAATCTTCGTCTCACGAAAGATCAGCGAATAAAAATTACTGCCACAACTTGGCCCGAAGACCAAATAGACTCAATTCTAACCGCAACATCTGCTGATTCCATCAGTGTTGGTGATGAGTTAAAAATCGAACTTCTTTAGAGTAGAGCAAATGCTATCAATTAGATATATTTTCACCACACTCTTACCTTTTGCGGCCATATTATTATTGGGTGTATTGGGAGTCGCTAGTACCGAACCAGAACTTTTACCCAATCAAATTACATATTACGTTTTAGGTTTGGCTACGATTTTCTTTTTCACTTTTGTCGACTCAAGCTTAATCAAAAAATTCTCGCCATATTTTTTCATACTTGTCGTTATTTTTTTAATTGCCGTTTT
>CAYQLK010000002.1:0-6803 GCA_964418515.1 uncultured Gammaproteobacteria bacterium
TCACCCGACCGAGGCAGATGGGGCCGTCCTTGAGCGTCGGCTGGATGACGTAGAGGTTGGCGATGATCTGAGGCAGGGTATTGACCTGCGCGCCGATGAGGGCGTCGAAGTTGTTCGCGATCCACTGCGGGCCGCCGATGGGGAATTCGATCTCAACCTGAGCGGCAAGCGCCGGATCGAGTTCGGGCCGAGCGAGGATTTCGATTTCTTCGGCGAGGTCGCGTTCGGTCTGCGGTGGGGCGGAATGCGTCATGCGGTTTGGTCTCTCCATTTCCAATGCCTGCCATGTTACTGGTCAGGGCTTATATGGTGATTTGAAATGTGCGTATGCAGTATTTACTGCGATATCAATTATACCTTATTTAAGGCTAAATGTCAAATACTACGGGCCTAAATTTAAACAATTTTAAATTAATATATTATTTAATTTCACTGTTCACTTCAGCTCTTTGGACTGGTGTCGTCGAGCACCTTGTTTTGCCGTCGCAAAACAAAAGGCGTTCACAGTGAAATATTGGACTTGTTAGTTTGCTTAACAGCAAACCGGAAAGTGAATGAGAAGGATTATTGGGAGAGTTTGGTGGTGATTTGTACTGATTCTTCTTCGGTAGCCATTCGAGGGCGAGAATTGTCCTCGATTATGGTAAATTTGCGCTCAATTAGGCTGAATTTGTCGTCACGAAAGTCGAATTTATACAAAACTCCTTCTTTTGTTTCCTGCGACCAGTCCTGATCAAAAATGGTGTTGCCTTGTCCGTAGCTAATAAAGGTGTCTCTGTACTCTTCTGTATCCATAATCCAGTGAGAATGGTTACCCAAAACTAGATTAGCCCCAGAATCGACAGCAAGATGAGCAAGTTTGACCATATTATCCGAAGGCTTTCGAACGTACTCTGGTCCCCAGTGAAAACTTACCACAACCGCATCGGAAGCAGTTTTGGCTCTTTTTATAAGAGTTGTGATGTTTTCTTCTGTTGCATTATTGAGATTTGGCCATTTATTGCCAAGTTCAACAAAACCAATAAGTGCAACTTTTCGTCCGTTGAGTTCATGATAAACCACAGTGTCATAAGTACCGAATGGAGTGATGCCCTCATTATTAAGCGCCTCAATCGTTTGGTCGAGGCCATTTTGGCCGTAATTTGTGGTGTGATTGTTAGCAAGTGATGCTGCATCAATGCCCGCAAATTTGAGCCCTTTGGTGTTAATAGTACTTCCGCAGAATTTGAACCCAGTGAAAATAATTGGACATTTTGCAATCAGTGGCCCTTCCAAGTTAGTAATTGTGAGATCAGCACGATTAAGGTAATCCGCAATACCCGAGAATGGATATGTTGGGTCATTTTTGGTAACAACCTTGGCATTTACATCACGGACAAGGCCAATATCACCTGTTGAGATAAGAGTGAAATTAAAATCATTGCGCACTTCTGATGTTAAGTGCGGAGGAGTGTTTGGTTTTTCTGGAGGAATAGGATTGTTTGCCGAAAAAGGATTGCAGGCAGTGATAACAAGACCACATATGATTGAAGTAAGAATTGAACCTGTTTTGTGAAATTTAAAAATCACTAGAGGTAATTGGCGATGTTGTTTTGGTGTTGTTCGTAGGTCTCAGCATAGTGAGGTGTTCCGTCCGACTCGTGAAGATAATAAAAATAATTACTTGGAGTGGGTTTAAGTACAGCTTCAACAGATTTGAGCCCTGGATTATTGATTGGACCTGGAGGCAAACCGGAATACTTGTAAGTATTGTACGGAGAATCAATTGATTTGGCCTCGACTAATGCAACCGAGTCGTGTGCCCACCAGCCATCTTCGTTCTCGCCGAGTAAATATTGCAAAGTCGCATCAACCTCTAAACCCTGGCTGATTTCTAGCCTATTTAATAAAATGCCTGCAATAATTGGCCTATCTGCATCAGTACGGGATTCTTTTTCGACAATTGAGGCTAGAGTTACTACCTCTAGCTCAGTTAAACTTGTGCCTGAAGCTATTATTTCTGTCTGGACTTTGGTGTTAAAAGTTTTGATCATCACATCAACAACATCTTCTGCTGAAACATCGACACGAAAGTCATAAGTATCGGGGAACATATAACCTTCTTTGGCGAGACTTAAAAACTCTTTTTCTGGCAAGTTGAGTTGTCTAAATAGTCTTCTTGCAACCTCTTCGTTTCTAAACCCCTCGGGAATAAGGACTCTGACATCCTGAGAACCACTTCCTTTTAGGGTTTCAGCGATTTGAGCAAATGTCATGCTTGGTGATAATTTGAAATAACCGACGTGAATGTTTTTTTCGAGATTATTGGTTTTGAGATAAAAACGAAAGGCGGTGTCGGAGCGAATTAAGTTTTTGTCTTTTAGGCCTTTTGCTACGGTTGTGGCTGTGTCTCCCTCTTTGATGGTAAATACTACATCGGGGCTTTTTACTTCTTTCGATATTGGGCGGGATTGGTAGTTAATATACTGAGAAATAACAAATGGCGTGACAATAATTAATGCCAAAACAGAAGCAACAAAATAAAAAACTTTGGCGTTTCTGCGAATGTTTCGTTTAGCTCTTTCCATCTAAGTAAATCTGTAGAATATTGGCAGCCGCTTGTTGGTCAACTGTTTTGCGAACTTTACCAGCTTTTATATTAGCACGAGTTGCATCTTGATAGACTTGCCAAGTCGTTAATGTTTCGTCGACGGTTTCCACATATAAATCTTTTGATTTAAGCCTTTTTATTAAGCCGTCAACCTGTTCTCTGTTTACCCCTTCTGGATAACCAACAACGATGGTTTGAATATTTTTGGCTTGAGTTATTTCTTCAATTTGGTCGGCTAAGCTATCAAGATTTTTGTAACCAATTGTTTTAAGCGGTCCAGCCATTGCACCTTCTGAGTAGGCAAGGCCGACTTTTTTGGTGCCATAATCGATACCGAGATAATTCATTAATGGGTATTTTACTTTATTTTTTTCTTTTCAAGAAACAATGTTTTTTTAATTACTTTTAATTTAATTTCACTGTTCACTTTAGGCTCTTTGGACTGGTGTCGTCGAGCACCTTGTTTTGCCGCCAGTTAACAAAAGGCGTTCACAGTGAAATACGGACAGGCTTGCTTGCTCCGCAAGCAGTAATTAGATTAAGTTTAATCTAAAAAATTAGATGGGCTGGTCGGATTTGAGGCGAGCAGTTACGACAAGTCTTTTCGTATTAAGTCCTGGCGGAACGCAAGTCATTAATGTTACATATTTACCAAAGGCATCAGGAGGATTGAGTACTGAGATTGTTTCTGGTTCGACAATGCGGGTTTTTTCGATGGCGTAGGTTTGTTTGCGACCATTATATTCAATTGTAAATTCATCATTAAAACGAAGTTTGGGTAAGTTAGAGAAAATGGATTTGTAGTTTTTTTCACTAAAAAACTGGGGTAAAACAGAATGTCCTGTAAGAAAAGAATTACCTACCTCGCCAGGGAGAGCTGTACCTGGGAAATGTCCGATCGCTTTGTCAAAGTCGGTGGAATTAACCTTTACTTCGGCTTGAAAAATATCAAGTTTGGGAATTGTAATTACAAAACTATCCACCGGAGACTCGTGTGGAGTAAAGTCAGTTTTGAAGTAAGAGAATCCATCAGAATCAGTTGCAACAGTCACTGGAATGTGGGTAGTGGTCTGACTACTCGCACCAAGAACACCTGGGTGAGCTGCAATGATTTCATCGACAGGAATAGGATAAGCAGTCGCAATTTCTTCGGTAGGATTAGAGGCATAAAATCCAATAAAGGGCAGTGTGACATAGGCAATAATGCCAAGACCTACTACCAAAGCAAAACCCCCGAGAACTAAACTTGGCATTTTGGAACTGTGACGCGGACGAGATTTGACGTAACGGTACAGAGTCATGTTGTGGAATTTTGTAACTTTTTACTAAAAACTACAATACACTAATTATTCAGGAAGAACGTTTATTTTGATTTGTTTAGTGTTTGCAGGCGCTGTTTTTATGAAATCCGGCAATGGTGGAATAAGATTGAATTCAAAACTTGCAACATTTGGAAAAGAACGAATGTAGTCGCCTACAGCACCGGCACTCTTACCTTTTATTTTGGAAGCAATTTCATTAGTATCGACTGTCGCAAAAACTTTGGTGGAAAGATTGAGTTCGATCTCGAGTTTGCCGGCTGTGGAGTTTTTGACAACGGGATTGATTTTTATATCCTCTCTACGAACCGAATAGCCTTGTGGAACAGATTTTAATATTAAATCGTAACTAATATTATTAATATCGTCCGTGGAATAGACCAATGAACTAAAAGACGCTTTTTGATCGTAGCCGACCGAGGTCGCTTCGTCTCCGACTGCGGCATCATATTTTTCGGAAATAATTTTGGTCGTTATTGCAGTTTTTAATATTTGAGTAGACGGGTTCTCTTGCTGGATTTTGGCAACAGCGGAATCAAGTAATTTGGCAGAAAGTTGAGATTTCACCCTTTTGGCGTCGTCTTCACTAAAAACTGTAATTTGCCTAGAAGATCCACCTGAAAAGGCGTTTTTGCTACGGGCGGATAAAATATTTATGTCAAAATTAGAAAACTTAAGCTCTTTTTCAGCCGCAATGTTGCTATCTGTACCAAAAGCAGAAGCGGTGACATTTCCGTCGGCTTTGCCATAAGTTGAACCTTCAACCCCAGCTGACTGGGATGCAACTACAACATCATTATCAAGTGCAAACGACAGACCGCCAGTAGTCATGACTGAACCTTTGGGTACAGTTCGAAGAGAATCGGTTTTATTGTACACAGTTACAACGCCTTTTGCTCTTTCGCCGACAGTTTTGGCTCCAGATGCAACTGTACGTTCATTGCCTGAATCCTCAATACTTACGGCTTTGGCTGGGATTGTACGTGTGTCGACACTCGCTGAGGTTGCATCAGTTGTAGCAGTAACCACAAACCTTTGATCAAAATCCTGAGTTTTAACCTTGATATTTATTTCGGCAGTTGGAATTACTAAGTAGATAACGGCAAGACCAATTAAAGCAAAGCTTATTAGGACAGAGTAAAAAACTGTTTTGTGTCTTTTTATGGGTTTGAGAGCAAGAAGAGGAGCAAAGATATTAAAACTGACTCTTGGCTTACCTTTTAGTTTGCGAGTTGGCGGTAGGTTAGTCAACGCGTGATTATTGGGACTTGAAAATGCGCCTGGCTGTGGAAAGGAAGATTCTGGTTCGGCAGTAATTTCTTTGACTGTCGGTTTTTTCTCAACTGGTACTTCATTTAACTCTGCAATATCCTCTCCTTGAACAAAGCCAAAGCTGTTTTCTTCTGGTTCTTCCTCAGGAAAAGGTGTGACTACTTGAGGTTCGTCCGGTAATGGCGAAGCATCAATTATCTCTTCATCTGAGGATTTTTCAACATTCTGTGAGGCGTGTTGGAATTCGTCTTGAGCGGCAAAATCACTGGCGGTGGACATTGCAACAGCTTCTGCTAAGGAAAAATCGGTTACTGCAGTAACTTTGGGAATATGTAAAAAGGCGGCGTAATCATCTGTTTTTTGTAGCCAGTTAAAATTATTAAATTCGTTTTCGATTTCTGCCAACTCGTCCTGACTGCTTGCGCCGAAAATAATAAAACGGGCGGGAAGATTCTCAGACTTAGAATTATTAAAAAGATCAAAAACTGCCTGAGGAATATCGGTCGTTTTTTTGAGATCTTGAGAATATTTAACCGTACCGGAATTGATAACTGAGACTGAGACTTTGTTGTATCCAACTTCGACAAGGTTGGCGGTAATTGGCCCCCCGAGCTTGGAAGCCAAAAAGTAGGAGACTGCACTATCAATTGGGACGAAGGCTATTGGTTCAATCTCTAAATCTTTACATAGTTTGTCGACTAGGTGCTCGTGAGAAGGCAGTATTTCTTCTTTGTCGATCCACGAATTTGGCAATCCAAAAACAGCATCCTCAAAATCTACTCCAGCGTCTTTGCCAGCCTCGTCAATTGATTCTGTGACTAAACGCTCGATTTGGTCTGGATCAGTGAGGTCTTTACGAGAATGGCCGACGATATTGTATCCGCCGCCAGCCTCAGTAATCATTTCCCAAACAGCTGTCTCAACACTAGAGAGCGAGATTACGACAGATAAATAATAGTGCGATGAGTTTTTGTTGGCCGTATGCCGATCAAATAGTTTGATTTTAGAAAACATGATAAAAATTGGCAGTTATTGAAGTTATTATATGACCACAAGGGAATTAAAATCTAATCCGTAATTATAAAATCGCCTAAAAAGAATATTTTATTGTGTCGGAACGGTCTGGTCGGCCCCAACTGTGACTGGCTCTTGCACTGGGTTTTCAATTGGAAATGTTTGTTCAACTGGTGGTGCAGTTGTGTCAGTAGTTGGTAATTTTGTCTCTGTGTCAGTAAATCCGCTTTCGACAGGAGTAGATGTTTCGCCAGTTGGGGTCTCAGAAACTTCCTTGGGGGTAATTGTATAATCTGGACTGATTTTGTTAGCTTCAGGCTTGTCAGACAACATAAAGTAAGCTGCTGCTCCCCCACCGCCAATAATCAAGATAATTACTGGAATAAGAATCATCCAAATTTTTTTGCCTTTTGAAGAGTCGACATTTGTGGTTGCCACCTCCGGAATTGTTGAAGGGCTAGACGGAAACGCATTACTCATTGGTTGGACAGGTGTAGCCCCGACTGGTGTTGAGGGCGTGTATGGTGAAGCTGCTGACCCAAATGAGTCGGGAGGTATTGAATTGGCTGGCGGATATGAACCAAACTGGCCAGTCGAAGCTGGACTGG
>CAYQLK010000002.1:6903-11330 GCA_964418515.1 uncultured Gammaproteobacteria bacterium
GGTATTGAATTGGCTGGCGGATATGAACCAAACTGGCCAGTCGAAGCTGGACTGGCAATAGGATTAACTGGTGCGGGTTGTGGAGCCTGAGTTTGAGGCTGAGGACCCATTGGGTCAGCAGGTGGCGTCGCAGTAGGTGTATTGGAAATAGGGTTGTTTGAATCCATTTTGGGCAGTTAAGATTAACTGAATTTTAGCAGATTAATCATATTGTGAAAAGTTTAGGAAATAGTAGCGTAGATGCGTCTAATGCCTGCCGAGGCTGATTTTTCTTTTTCAATTTTAAAACTTTTGAGTTGACCTGTAGAGTCTGCGTGAGGACCACCGCAAAATTCTTTGGAAAAATCCCCCATTGAATAAACTTTAACCATTTCTCCATATTGATCATTAAATACTCCGATTGCACCAGACTTTTTGGCTTCTTCTTTGGGCATAATATTCATTTCTACTTTAAGATCTTTTTTTATTTGATCGTTAACTAAATCCTCAATTTGCTTAAGCTCATCAGGGGTAACTTGTTTGGAGTGAACAAAATCAAATCGTAATCTTTCGGGAGTAATATTTGAGCCTTTTTGTGTGGCTTGCTCACCAAGCACAGTTCGAACGGCTTGATGAAGCAAATGGGTGGCAGTGTGAAGCTTGCGTGATTGATCAGAATGATCAGCAAGCCCTCCCTTAAATTGCCCCGCATTAACGGTTCTGGATTTTTCCTGATGAGCTTTAAACAACTCTTGAACAAGAACGTCGACACTCTTAATATCTAGATTGGGTTTTTGTTTTTGGAGCTCTTCATATGTAACTTCGATTGGGAAACCGTAGGTTTCGAACATAAAGAAAGTAAGTTTGGCAATTTCAAAAGCGTCGCCTGAAAGCAGATTCGGCTCATTATTGATTCTTTTTTCCAAAAACTTGAGTCCGTCGGAAATAGTGTTAAGGAATTTTTTTACCTCTGTTTGGATAATATCTGGGGCCTCTGATACAGCCTGTTCCGAAAATTTGTAATGAGGGGTTAATAACTTAGCTACTTCTTTAATAAGAAGAGCAAAGTTTTCGGGCGAGGAAAAATTAATTTCTCTGCCAGCTCTAACAGCACGTCTTACTAGTCTACGAGCAATGTATCCACGTTCTTTATTAGAGGGATACACCCCGTCAAAAGCTAAAACCGACGCAGCTCGCATATGATCAGCAATAATACGAGCGTTTTTGTTGCTGGAAATATTTTCCTTGATATCACTATTTGAAGCAATTATTTGAAATAGAGAAGCAAAAACGTCGGTCTCAAAAATATTATCTTTTTGGTTAAGTACGGCAAGCATTCGCTCAAGCCCCATGCCTGTATCAACGCTTTTCTGTTTGAGAGGAAGATAGGATCCTTCGCTGGTTTTTTCGTATTGCATAAAAACGTTATTCCAAATCTCGACCCATTTTTTGTTTTGTGAGGGTAAGCCTTCTGGTTTGCCATTGCCTGTCCAGAAAAATATTTCAGTATCTGGACCACAAGGACCAGTGGTACCAGCTGGTCCCCACCAATTATCTTTTTTGCCAAGTGACTCAATACGGTTTTCTGGTATGCCCAAGCTACCCCAGATTTCTTTGGATTCTGTGTCTTCTGGTGCGTCCATGTCTCCTGCAAAAATTGTTACTGCCAAATGTGAAACTGGAATGTTTAAGTTTTTGGTCAAAAACTCGAAAGACCATTCGATTGATTCTTTTTTCCAATAATCGCCAAGAGACCAATTGCCCAACATCTCAAAAAAAGTACAGTGCGTCTCATCGCCAACTTCGTCAATATCATCGGTTCTTAAACACCTCTGAACATTGGCTAATCTTTTACCGGCAGGGTGGTCTTCACCTAGAAAAAAAGGCACTAAGGGATGCATACCTGCAGTGGTAAACAAAACCGTTGGGTCATGTTCAGGTACAAGAGGAGCGGAATTAATGATTTCGTGATTTTTATTTTTGAAAAAATCTAAAAAAGATTTTCTTAAGTCGTGTGATTGCATTTGGCAATATTATATACGCAGCTTGGGTATTTTCTAGACTTGAGCCGGCTCTAGCGTATACCTATCCTTGATTCTCGGCCAAATAACATCTCTGGCAATATTAATTTCAGAAATAAGTTGAGACTCGTCAAGAAACCCTAACTGCTTGAGATAGGTCAGGGTAATAAAGTTGGTTCTGGCAATAAAGGCAAGATCAAGATGGCCAATTTTTTTTAGATTCTCAACCAAAATCAATTGCTCCAAATATACTGTGGCGCGACTTTCACCAACATATGGAACACTTTGCTCTAAAGCAAACGAGTTGCGAAAATTTCTTAATGTTCGATTGAACGATTCTCTAACCAAACTGGTGCGTTCTTTTTCAAGACTAGCTTGTGGTAACGGAAAACCAATTTGTCTGGCATCAAGAAGTCTTAGTTGTGGTTCAAGAAATGCTTGGAAACAATCTTTAAAACTACCACCCTTAAGGCGGGCGTCTATGGCAAAAATATAACCAATATTAAAGGCTTCTTGAGGTGGTAATCCAAAAACTTCTTGTTCGAGATCGGTTTCGAGATATTTTCCTCCCGCTTCGGTAAAAACCGACCCTCTGTCAGCACCTCTTTTCGCAAACAGCTTGAGCGGAATAGTGCGCCTATTTTCATGTTGAAGAACATGGCCGTTCTCGTGTCTAGCAACAGGAAGAGCATTATAAACTGGACGAGAAAAAGAGGCGGGAATGTTAACTTTTTTAACATTGCCTGTTATTGAAATTGTTTTTCTACCCTCTTCAATATTTAGCCGCCAACCTTGTTCGGAATTTTTGGCACCTTCTGGGGCGAGAGGAATATCGTGAGCAGTAAGCATTTCCACTAACCAACCTTTCATCTCTTCTGCATCAATAGGATTGTCGACAATTTTTTGAGGATCAAGACCTTTCCTTCTTAGTGTCTCATCTCTTGAGGCTTGAATATTGGCCATTTCATATTGAGCCAGTTTTTGTTTGGCTTCTGCAACCAGCCTAGATGAAACCTGCTGATAGTCGATTTCCACCATCTCACCCTCGACCCCTTCGAGAAATTTGTCTAACCGATCGACATTTTTTAGCGACATTGGGGGAAGGAGTCCTAATAATTTTTGTTCATTTTCTGATAACGATTCAATTCCTAAGACATCTGCTTTGGCTTTCAAACCATATCTGTGAATATATCCTTCAGCCAGATACTCATTGACTCTGGTTTTATACATTTTTAATACAATTTTTTTGGCCTCTTTTAACTCTTGTGTGTCCGTATCAGAATCCTCTGAGGCAGCTTCTACTTCTTTTAATTCCACTCTGAGACTTTTAAGCCCACCGATTCTGGCTAAGCCTTTTTTGGCACTACCGGTGATTGTTATAAATGCAGGATTGTGAATGTCGTCAAAATTAATGAGCCCATCTAGGTAATTTTGATATTGAGTAACAAAATTATCCGTTACGTATTTCTCGGCCCGTTCCCGAAAATCTTGTCTACGGAGCTTGAAATTCCTAACATCGAATTTTGTCATTTCTTCCTCTTCCTCATCCTCGCTTGGGTCTACGTCCTCTTCTGGGACAAAAAACGAAGCACTATATTGGTACATGAATTTTTTGACATCTTCTGGTGTTTCAATTGAGTAAAGCAGTCCCATATCAAAGGAGGTGTATGGAAAAATGTCACACAGGGCATCTTTTCCTTCTTTGGTAAGCAAATAATCGACTGGAAAGTCAAAACTGCCACTACTTGGTTTGACGGCTGTTTCTAATTTGTCACCTAAGGGAGATTCCCAATCAAGGAGGTCTTGAGTGTCTTTTTCTGTCAATCCAATTGCTTCTGCTTCTTGAAATCTATGTATTTGGCGCTCAACAGAAAGAGAGGTTCGTTCGGGATATAGGTAATGTTCAGGAGTGGCCATAATAAATTTTTGACTATTAGAACAAGTATAATACTATGAGCTCGTAACTAACGTTCAATAATAAAAGAATGAAATTGTATATATTCACTACAAATAAGGATTTGTCCGCTCCGATAATTAGTGATGAGGCTAAAAATCAAAAACTAGTAACAGAAATACTCTTGTATGAAAATTTAAAAATATCAGAGGGGCAACTGACAAATTCTGGTTCGATACTAACATTTTTGAATGATGACAAAATAATTATCAGGTGGCCGTGGGATGCTGACGATACTTCAATAGAATACAACTCAATTGTTAAGTATTTGTGCGAAAAATTTCAGGAAAATATTTGTTTGGATTTTGATTGTTTAGATAAGTTTTCACCAAATTATGAGGATAAATATTTTCAGAGCCAAGTTTTTGAAAAACTAGATGTATCTACACCAAAAACTGTTTTAGGGAATGTGGAACTTGCAAAAAAAGAAGTTGGATTCCCGATGGTTATGAAAAAAAGGTTAAGCAGTAGAT
>CAYQLK010000002.1:11430-57828 GCA_964418515.1 uncultured Gammaproteobacteria bacterium
GCAAAAAAAGAAGTTGGATTCCCGATGGTTATGAAAAAAAGGTTAAGCAGTAGATCTAAAGGTAACTTTTTAATTGAGAATAATGAGCAACTTGAGGAAAAAACTAAATCCTTGGACTTAGATAAATATATTTTTCAAAGATATACACCCGCCGAACAAGATTTGAGAGTTTTGGTTTTGGAAGATAATGTTTTAGGGTGTGTTAGCAGACATATGCATGTGCGAGATGAAAACAGGCTGTCAGTTAAGGGTATGGACAAGGTTGAACAAATTGACGAAAGAATTAAACGAGACGCTATGAAAATTCGCGATTATTTAGGAGCAGATTTGGTTGGGTTTGATGTTTTGGTAAACAAAAATAACGATTATTTTTTTATTGAAGCAAATTTGAGCCCTCAGTTTGGATCCTTTATGCAAACCACAAAAATTAATGTTGCAAATAAGATAATTGAGGCAATAATTTGAAAAATCTGTAAATTGGTTTTAAAAAATGTTACTATGATAGGTAATAACTGTGCAAAAGAAAATAAGTGAATAAGGCTGTTTTGAGATTAAAGAATAGGCTTGGTTTTACCTTAATCGAGGTGTTGGTTGTTGTGGGCATTTTAGGAATACTCATTACACTTGTAATAGTAGCTGTCAATCCAGCTCGGCAACTTCAGCAAACTAGAAACACACAGCGAGCGTCAGACTTGAAAGCTGTGCAAACAGCTCTGGAAGCTTATCGTGTCGCGAACAATATTTATCCACTATCAACCGTTGATAATCAAATTACTGGGGCACCATGGGGTGAAGATTGGCCTGGATATCTTAGTAATGTTCCGCAAGATCCGACTGATGGTCATACTTATTCTTATGTAAGTACAGATGGAACCAACTATCAATTGTATGCTGATTTTGAGGGTACCCCACCTGAGAGTCTGGCTTGTGGTGCTGGATGTGGACCAAATGGAACTTTTGATGCAGGAGTTTCAAGCGGAAATAGTTCACTACAAACATTTACACCCGCCCCGACTCCTACCCCATCACCAACACCCATACCGTTACCTGCTGGTAAGGTATCTTACTTTGGGTCTTCATCATCTTATCCAAGAGTAATTCAAGTTGATTTTGACCCGTTGGATGTGTCGAACGGTGGACAACAAATACTGACAATAAAAGCCTGGTCTGATTTTCCTATAACTGCAGTCAGTGCCTATTATATTCTCGATGGAACCACATCGGAGGTTTATCAGCTCGACCAAACTTCAGCGGCTTTAAATAATGGTGTTTACAAAGATGTATGGGCAAAAACAATCACAGTTAATGGCACTCACAACACGAATTACGAATTACACATGACTGTTACTGATAGTAATGGAGGTACTGTATCTCCAGTAATCCAAATTAAGTAATGAAAATTTTACAAGAGACACAAACTAGATTAATTAATAATAAGTTTTTTGCAATTAGTGTTTTCAGTGCAATAGCAATATTTTTCACATTCACATATTTGTTTATTGGCGTCAGTCATTTATATGCAGTGGATTGTACTATTCCAAAAAGCGGAACAGTGACAATAAGTAGCACTTGCAATATACCAACAAATGGTTTGGTAAATGGGTCGACGACCGTAAGAGTGTTGGGCGCTGACGGAAGTGGAATAAGTATTACCAGTGGAAGTATGACTGTCAATTCTGGCGTTACGCTAGTTTGGGGTCCTGGTTCCTCAATTACGAGAAGTGCCAGTACGACTTTATTTAACGCAACTGGTGCACAAATAACACAAAAATATGTTTGTTTTTATGATCCAGATGGCGATCTTGCAGCGAACGACTACGCGACCACAACCCAAGGCGGAACTGCGGTAATTCAGGACTCGTCCAGTTGCGCTGGAAATTACAGAAGACAGAATACGTTGAGCGGGGATTTTGCGAATATGAATAATGTCGCGTATGACCAATCTCCTGGTGACGCTGCTTGTTACAATCAAACACCGTGTTATTCGAGTTTTTATCCTGGTTTCTATCCTGGTTTCTATCCTGGTTTCTATCCTAGCTTTTATCCGTCTTTTTATCCTTATCAGACATTTTATCCTGCGTTCTATCCTACATTTTATCCTTATCAGTCATTTTATCCTGCGTTCTATCCTACATTTTATCCTTATCAGTCATTTTATCCTTCTAATTACGGATCGTTCTATCCTGCGTTCTATCCTGGTTTTTATCCATATCAGTCGTTCTATCCTGGGTTTTATCCTGCATTCTATAATCCACAATATGCAGGATTCTATCCATACCAGTCGTTCTATCCAGGATGTTTCTTGGAAGGTACTAAGGTCTTAATGGCTGATGGCACGAGCAAAAACATAGAAGATATTAGTCGAGGAGAAATTATAATGTCTTATGATTTGAGTTCCAACAAGAAGGTAGCAAACACTGTTATTGAAAAATACACTCACCCTGACTACCCTGATTATTTGATTATTAATGAGTCACTCAAAGTAACTACAAATCACAGAATTTGGGTTAACAATACTGCTTGGGCTCGAGCAGATGAGCTTAGAATTGGAGACGTAATGTCTAATAGCTCAGGGGAAGCAGTTGTTGTTTCGGATATTGAGTTAAAGTCTGGAAATAACACAGTTTATAACTTGCATTTACAATCAGAAAACCACAACTATTTTGCAGACGGAATCTTAGTCCACAACGGTAAACAGTAAACTTTAGCTAAATTTAGCCCCAGACACAAATTTTCTATTTAGAATACCTACTCGAAGAGAAAATTATTTTTGAAAATAACCCTTCACTAAGTGAGGGTATAAATTACAATTTTACCCTATAGTATGGTATAATTATCTTACATGGCACCAGTAATGAGTGCATGAGAGTACCTTAAATCCACTAAGGAGATGTCCAAGTGCGAATCAAAGGCCGCACCACTGCCGTTCTCGGCACGATTTTTCTGGTTTTGATGGCTCTGGTTCTTGTGCCGACATCTTTGGCTTCTTGTTCGACTGGCGTCGAGGAGAACGAAGATGTAGTTGTTGAACCAACTGCTACCTCTACCTCGACACCAACATCGACACCGACCCAAATCCCTGAACCGACCCAGACACCTACCCCGACTGCCACTCCGACTCCTGTGGTTCCTCAGCCAAATATTGTTTACCAATTCGACGGTCAAACGACCGAAGAAGACAAGGTAATAATCCAACGAGGGATCGAGATGGCTAACCGTTTCTTTTTCCTTCAGTTGGGAAGAGTTGTTGACCATCAAGTAGTCATCAACATAGTCAACTTGCAGGGGAACCCTTGTTTTGGCGGACCACTTGCACGGGTAAGCCTGAACACGATATGTATTAACATTGGAAACGAGTACTGGTTTTCAACTGCTTTGGGCGCGTCTGAACAAGGCAAACTTAAGCTTGTTGCTCACGAGTACTACCATCTACTTCAGGTTTCACTGGGTTGTTCGACTTTGCTTAGTCCGAACAGCTTAGCAAAAGAACCAGCCTGGCTTCAGGAAGGGACGGCGGAGTTTATGGCGCATGCCGCCATTGACTTTGCAGGAGTCGAAAAACTTGATTATCGCGTATCGCGGTGGCAAGACAATGACAAAAGATCTTCTTACCTGCCAGCACTTTCGACCTGGGAAACCATAGAACCAGGTGAACAGATGCCTTATGTTGTTCCAGCCTTGGCTGTACACTATTTGGCGTCTACAGCTGGACTTGGCTCAGTAGTCGCTTTCTGCGAACTTAATGGAAAGGGGCTGGTTTGGCAGGATGCTTTTTATCAAGCGTTCTCCATTACCCCTACAGCATTCTACGAGCAGTTCGAGCTTTACCGCGCGAATGGCTACAAGTAAGGAGGTACACAACCACAGCCCAGCTGCACACATCGTGCAGTTGGGCTTTTTCTTGGTTAAAAATAAAATTTATTCGACTACGAATATTTTACCAATCATGTATGGAGAAATGTGGTCATGCATTCCCCATTCCCCAACTTTGTCAAAAACGAAACTCCACGACTCTCCTGGTTCAATGGTCTTACGAGGGTCAAAGTCAGAATATTGACCGTGTGAGGGGTGCAAATCAGATGCAGGCCAGTGATAAAAAGTGTCAGAATTCTTAAAAGTTACTTTTGTACCTTTTGTAATTTTTATCTCATCGGGAATGTATCCATCCGAGGTCATTTCTATTATTACTTCTCCTGATTGGGTGACTGGTGTAGGTTTTGGCGAGTCTCCAGAGTTGTTTAGGTTATCAGAAGAACTGCAACCAAAGACAACAAACGGAACAAATAAAAATATAATATTTTTGAAATTCATAATATTTAGTCTGGAATATCTTTTTTTAAACAATCTTCAACATATTCCGCTTCACCTTTTTGACAAAATTCAATTAAAATCTTCGCGTCAAAATAATTTTCATTATTAGCAGCACCCAAAGCAATATAGCAACTTGATTTGTTTTCTACTTCGGCAAGTTTACATATTTCAAAGGGAACTGTATTACTAAGCAAAGGATCTCTAAGAATTGAGTATCTAACAGCTCCTCCGTAGCAGTATTTTCTAAACTCTTTTTTGGCATCTCTTTGGCAACTTTCTACAACAACTTTGGGGTCATGATTAGAGTTGACTAGGAGAAGATTGGCTCCTGAATCGTAGCACCTGTGGATATAATTACGCTTTTTTTTGGGGTCTTTTTCGGGAATGTTTTCACAATTTGAAAAAACTACTTTTGTGTCCTGACTACCAGTTCGCCCTGGTACATGACTGAAACATTGGCCGACAAATTTTTCCGGTATTTCTAAACATGGAAAATAAACATCATCTTTGTTATACAGTTTGTTGACATTAGACAGATAATCAACATCGCTTGTTCCAGGAACACTACCTGCGTGAAATGTCCCCGACAGGCAAAGCTGTACTTCGTCACTGCCAAAAGTAGGACTTAAACTATCACAAATTGCTAAAGTTTCGTTAAGACTTTGGTCTGTAAATATAGCCATGCCGTGTCCGAACCAGTGCAAACACTGATTAATGAAATACTGTTTTGATTGAATGGCTGGGTTTTCCATACAGGCTTTTTGGACAACTCTGGTACGGTCTTTGGCGGGCAGTTTACCAAGACCGACCTCAATTACCCCGTGATAACAACCAAAAGCACCCCACCCGTCACAATCAACCAAGGCTTTGCCAAGGCTATCGATAAGTTTTAATTCTTCTTCACTAAATCCTTCAGCAGGTTTAACTACTCCTTCGGAGAAGCCCTGATTGTCTTCGAAATATTTAACTGCAAAATCTCCAATTGTGTGTGATAAATCGTGACTGTAGGAAAGTAAAAACGGGTGCGCTTCAGCAAGTGGCTCAATGACATCCAAAGCTACTCTTGCGCCTTTTTTGGCAGACAAATCACGCATCAGATTATTTACACATCGCTCGGACTCAACTTCATTACTGCTAATACATTTTTTAGCTTGTTTTTGATATTTTTCTATTTCTTTGCGATATTTTGCCGAGTTATTGATTGCCAATGGATTGGCATTGTAATAGGTATCATCTTGTGAAATATAGTAAGAATTGAGAGTAATAAATGGTTCAAAATTCGCAATCTTTTCGTTTTTGACTGATAAGACACCAATACCAAAAACCAGAATGGAACTTAGTAAAAGTATTATTTTTTTATATTTGAAAATTTTCATCTAGCATTTAAACAAGTCTCTCTATTATAAACGAACTTTTCACAAAACTCTTGCCTATACGCTTCGCCTTGTAATCTAGCAAGATGAGAGGCTAGTTGAATAAGACAATTATCTTTTAAGGTTTGGGAAGAACTACATATTTCAATGCTAAGATTGCCAAAAGGGTCGGTAACCAAACTTGACAAAATTGCTCCACTTAAGCAAATATCAATTTTTGTTTGAATTGCGTTCTGACAAACTTTGACCAACTCTTTGATGTCACCTTCGGTGATAAAGAAAAAATCTGCCCCAAGTGAGCCGACACACATATCAATATAACTCTCAGATAATTCCATACAGGCCTTAAAAGAATTAGGGATATTATTTGTAGTTCGATATGTATAGTTACCAATGTTTCTGACACAAAGGTCAAGATATGGCTGATTTAATTCCAAACAAAAAGTGTGGATATCTTCAGGAAGTTTTTTATTATTTTCGCCACTTATAGTATCGTCAATAGTTTCCATAAAAACACCACTTCCACACTCGACTTTTGCAATCTCGCTTTTTAATGAGTCACAATATTTGAGTGAAAGCTTGGTGTCACTGCCGGTAAACTCAGCTAATCCATGACCTAGTCCGTGATTGCAGGCAGTTAGTTGCTGGCCAGGGAAATTATACTTTGCAAAGGAATCACATATTAGCGACAGATTAGTAAGGAGTTGCGTGTGCGCCTTCAATGCTCCAATTAGTACCCCGTGATAACAAGCATTCCCACACTCGGGTGTACATTTTGACAACGACTCCCCAACATCTTTGGAAGATTGACCATCTATTTCGCCTGCAATATGCCCGAGAGTATGACAGGCTATTTTTTGTGAATAATTATTGCTGGAATTGTTTGTATATATTTTTTCTAAGGCAATAATTGTCTCGGCGGCGGAATGTTTAATTACAAAAGTTTTTGACTTTTCTCTAAAACAGGCATTAAGTTTTGATTCGTCTGAATTTTCGCAAATCTTTAACAAATTACGAACACTATTTTCAATTTCTATATCTTTGTTATTATTTGTGACTTCGATAGAGTTAATATTTTTTGAAAAAATAATTGAAAAAACAAATAGAGCCAACCAAATTGAATATATTAATAATTTGCGTTTCACAATTTAAATATTTTAACAAATTAAATGATTTTGCTTGGATTAATCATTATTTTACTGGATTATTTAAAGAATTAAATATAATTAAACCAAAGATAATTATTGAGATTTATTTTTAACAGAATTAAGACAAGTTTCTTTTTTATCAATACTTAAGATATTGCAGATATCATTGATTTTTTCTGCTCTATTTGAAGAATTCATTCTGGATACAATTGCATCAAAACATTCTTTGGATTTAGTTACATCGAATGATGAGCATATTTCTACTCCTTTTCTAACTAAAGGATCAGACATTACACTTGATTCGAGTACACCAGAATAACAATCTTTTAAGTAATTTTTGAGAAACTGAGTACAAAATGTCTCAAGTTTTTTGTAATCGCCTTGATAAACAAAAAACATATTTTGACCCAAGGCACTTACACAACCACTAACAAAACTACTCGGAACACTAATACACGCATCTACAGACTCTTGTTCAGAATTATTTCGAATATATGCATGGGTACCTGCGGTTATATAACAAGTTTCTGCATATGTTCCCCAAAGTGTTCCGCAAAATTTGGCAATATCTTCTGGAAATTCTAGTAATGCGTGATCAAAACTTGATGGTTCATACAATTCCATAATTACACCGGCCCCACAATTTCTTTGACCTTCAACCGAGTCGATAAGGTCGCAATATTTTAATGACTGAATTAGATCAAATCCAGATATGTCGGCAACGCCATGCCCTAGCCCGTGAAAACAGTCTGAATTGGTAGAAGCTTCTACACCGTTAATTTTATTTTTACAAAGAATTCCGATGTTGTCCAAAATTTTGTATCCAGTCGAAATTGCTCCTTCAACTACACCATGAAAACATCCAGAAGTACAAATATTGGGACACTCTAAAATGGTTTTATTTAGATCTTTAGAAGATGCGCCGGCGGTTTGACCAATAGCGTGAGCTACATCATGACATTGATTTATTCCGCCGCGATCAAAATCAACTGAATATAGATATCGATTTTCCAACTCAGCCATCATTGGTTTCAAACCAAATGTTTTGACCCCCTGCTCAAGTTTTTTTTTATAGCAAACAATATATTTTGTTCGTTCTTTGTTTTCTGAGCAGTTTTTGCTGGTCAAATCAAATATTTGAACTATGTCTTCATTTGAAGCTGAATTATATTTCGAGGGACTATTAGTAAAAAAAAATGAATATACTACCCCAATAAAAAAAATCAATACAAACGAAGCTATACGAATTATCCTTGTCACAAGTTTGGTAGATGAATCTTAAAAATATTTATGGAATATTTATGTATCCGCTTTCTTTGTCGTCACATTGAAGACCATAAAATCCAATACCTTTTCCAAAATCAGCAATTACCTTAATTGTATTATTTGCTTTAAGATCGTAGCTTTTTTCCCATATTTTTAGTTTATGATCCGCGCTATCTTTATTTTTTATTTCAAACTCTTTGCCTAGGCCGATTTTGGCAACTTTTGGTGTAGCTTCACAATTGGATAATTCGATAATATTAGTATCAACTGAATTTTTAAATAGGTCCTGAATTTTTGCATCACTTGTAGAGTTTTCCTGCTTAACATCCTGTGAGGCATTATTGGACTTGGCTGGTACAGTATCTGATTGAGAAATGTTGATTATTTTATTAGAAAAAAACTTATTTCCAAATATGTTACCCAAGAAAAGAGCTGATGCTAAAAAAGCAACTAATGCAACCCCATTGGCAATTTTTGATAAAAATGTTCGTTTAACATGCTTGACATCCTTGCTTGTCTGAGAAGATTTTTTTACTTTTGTAGTTGATTTTTTTACTGTTTTGTTTGGCATTTATTTGTTATTACACAATAATATTGATTCATTTTATCATGACATTGCTTGGCAAAGTCAGCGGATAATAAATTACAGAACCCCATAGAGTCTTGTTTACCCACACCTAATAATACTTCAACGCTTTTTTCGATGCAATAACTTTGATAGCTTCCGCTTGATATTGACATACAAACTTCTTTAATTTTATTACCTTGATATTGATCTACAATTGGAATCATTCTTCCGACCCCACCAAAACAGTTTTCTTTCGAGGATTTTCCAATTACCCCCTCACAAAGCTCAACCATTTTTTGAAAGTCATTAAAATAAACGCCTGCCCACCATGCTGGCTGTTCAAAGTAACAATCATTAGAATATTTACCATCGATTTCATTACACGGTTCGAGGGGATTATTGCTGTCAAGAGGTCTTAATTCGATTTCACCAGTATCTAAGCTCTGCATTGTTCGTGTGTTGTATTCCATAAATACTCCATTATTACAACCACTAATGGATGATATTGAAGCCAAGCTTTCACAGTCTTCAAGTGCGCCTTTTAAACCATTGAGGTCATAGCCATTGAGATACAAGACACCATGTCCAAGCCCGTGAATACAACCGCCATATTTTAATGGCTGGCTACCATCACCAAAACAATATCTGTCTCCTGATTGATATAAATCTTTACCTTCTTTTTCAAACGCTTTAATAAAAAACCCATGGTAACAACCATACGAAAATGCTTCGTCACAAATTAGTAACCCATCCATGCCTCCATGTGAGTATATTTCTGTACCTATCCAGTGAGCTAGATTATGAACTTTGGTTTGATCGATTTGACTATAGCGATCTTTAAACAGTTCGTAGACCTCTTTACTTGATAAACTGTTAAATACTTTTGCTAAAATTGCCTTTTCTGTGCGGTAGTCATAAGATTCGTTAGCAACGGATGGCAACGAATTATTATTGTATTTGTCGTTTTTTATGAAAAAAAATGAAGCAAGGACTCCAATAGTAATTAAAAATATTGACCCAATAATAATGCCAGGGATCTTAATTTTCATCAGCCTCACAAACATATTGATATTCTTTCTCAATTTTTAAACAAAGCTGTTTTATTTTTTCTTTTGAAAAATTATTAATGGTCATTAGCAAATAAAGATCAGAATAGCAATATTTCTTACCTTCGCCGTTACTTGTAAGTTGACACAAACTAAAAGGGGTGTCTTCGTCACCTAAAGCAAAAATTGAATTTACTATGGCTGAGATACATAGATTTGCTAATTTTTGCTTCATATACGAACAATAAAGTTGAATTAATTTTGGATCATTTTTGGTTGCAGTGCTGACTATCCTCCCTATGTTATTTGCACAGTCAACTTGATACTTGTCTGGAAGAAGATCGCAATTTTTTGCGGTTTTTTTGATATCTCCTTTATTTACCCTAAACCACCAACTTGCCTGTTCGAGATAGCAATAAGATTGATATTTGTCCTCAAATTTATAACATGGTAGAAATAAATCATTTTCGCTTAAAAATGGATGTCTATCGGGCGTAAGTCCATTGTGATCACCTAAGGTATTTTCCATAAAGACTCCAATATAGCAGTGCTTGATATCAACCTCTTTATAATCACCCAACTGATCACAGGTATCGATTGCTTTAAAAACATCATAATCTGCTTCCGCGGTAAATGCGTGTCCTGCGGCATGCAAACACATTTGGTTTTTGAAAATTGATAGGGTCTGGCAGTACTGCATCATTGACCTTACTCCATCGAGACCTATATCTGAAATCGCGGTCATGACGACACCATGAGAACAGCCATTTAATTCATCATTTTGACATATTGGCAAAGCTTTTTCTTCGTACATTTCATATGCTACTTCTCCAATAACATGTGAAACAAGGTGAGTTTCACCAAATCTGGTAATTGGCGATTCGTTTAATAACTCTATTGCGATTTCAGGTCCGACTTTATGAGCTAATGTTCTGGTAAGAGTTAACCTTTTTGGTGAATTTTCATTCTTCTCTATTTCTCTCATTAATACTTTTCCTTCTTCTTTGGTCCACGACAAGTCGTCATTGTCGCCATAGAATGAAAGAACTTTAATTTTCCCCCCGAGGGCGGGATTTAAGTGATCATGAAAAAACCAAGTTCCGTTTCTTTTGATTTTGAATTTCCAACTTTCACCTGGACTTATCGGCTTTTGTGAGTCGAATTCTGGATAATTTTGATGCGTGGGGTGCAAATTAGAAGCTGGCTGATGAGGAACATTATCTTTATTTACAAAAGTTATTTCAGCCCCACTGGATACTAATACATTTCTTGGTTCAAAGCCTTTGTCGGTAATAACTATATCAATACTTTTGTTTTGAGGGAGATATAGGGGAAGCGCGGAAAAATTAAAATCTTTAACATTAACCATTCCAGACACAAACAGAAAAACGACTAGTGCAGAAATTATCGGCAAAACAACTGAAATGATTACTTTCTTAATCACACGCTTAGTTTAAACAATTAGTTGAAAATATTATATACAGGTTTTGTGCAGATAACTTGCTGCCGTTTCTTTTGGCACAAAACAAGCCGCAGTTGAGGTACCTTTTTCGCTCGTCTGAATCAAAATTGGAGCTCTAACACTAATCCCTAATTTATCCCCTGAAGTTGAACTAGCTACAGCAGCACAATCTTTGATTGTCCCGCTATCTGGACTTTCTGGATTGACAATATCAGAACAAGCAAGACTACCAACTTGATCAATGTATCCCTTATTGAAATATGCGGTAATTGAGGTTTCAGCCAGTTTTTGATTTACATTAGCACCCGTGTCTAGAGCCCAAGTTCGAATGTATCTTGGAGCATTATTTGAAGTACCAGTTACATACAATACAAAAAATGCCTTGCTGTTAACCGCCCATGTACCAACATATACATCACCTGTTTCCTCAGCTTTTGTAACAAGTTTTATTTCTAGAGCTGTTGGCTTGTACTCGTTTTGATACACATTCGTAACTGTATTGGAAATGTAATTGAGCGCAGATTCCGGCAAATCAGTGGAATAATTAATACCACCAATATTTTTTCCAACAGTATTATCTTTTACGACTGGCTCTGATGTGGATTTTTTATTTAGAAAATTGTTGTTTATAAAATTAAAACCTAGACCAATTACCGATCCAATCCCAATTAGAATAAGTATGAAAATAATATATTTAGCTATTGACCTGCTTGCGTTATTTGCTTGGAACCTTTTAATTTCTTTTTGAGTTTTAGTTTTCATCTGTTACATGCCAATTATATGTGAGTAATTTGAGTATGGCAAATTGAATTAATCGCCAATATTTATGACTCGACCTGAGTCGTCTTCTACTAGACATAGATCGCTGTAATTTCTGTTTTTTCCGCTACAAGTTTTTTTTATGCTGTCTTTGGAATACAAGCCTGAATTTGAAACTGTATAAATCATAGTAAAACATTTTGATGCAAAATTGTGATTTGCAAGATTGTCGCAAAAGTCTATGGTTTGGGATAATTTCTCGGGTACCGTAGAAAGTGTGCTCCCAACGATGTCCGCATAACACTGATTTTCGAAATCAGGATCTAAGATTTGCGGTATTTGACATAATTTGGATATTTCATTTAGGTTATACCCATAACTTGCTGTTAAGATGCCAATGGCGTGTGTTTTACATTTATTTCTTCCATCACTCGATGGTGCTCCATCACAGAGAAGAAAAATCTTGTTTGGCTCTTGAAAATATTTAATAACTGACGCGTGCGTTATTTCTTCCCAGCAAGCCATTGCAATAGGATCGCTATATTTTTTACACATTTGCTCCATCTCATCAAGCCTAGCCGACCAATCTAAATATTTTTCTGTCACAATTTTATGATCAATTAAATTAAGCGCAGTTATATTTTCCATAAACACCCCTTGGTTACAGTAGTGGTTTTGAAGAGTATCAATAAACACTTTACATATATTAAGTGCCTGATCAATGTCGCCACTAAAAGATACTAAAACTATATGTCCGACGATATGATTGCAGTCGTTAATTGGAGTCTCTCCGCAGACTGAGATGATATTTTCTTTGGTAATTTTACCCTCTGGTAATGTTTCAACATATTCCTCGACTATTCCATGTTGAGCCCCATAGTTGCAGGTTTGGCTGATTTTGGTCAGACTTTGACGCCAACTGTTAGGATTTTTTAAATACTCGCCCGTACCTATACCATGAGCAATCCAGTGGCAACCTTGCGCGGTTGTGTCGATTTTTTTCAGTTCTTCAAGTTTTTCAAAGGCATAAGTACTGCCATACTGAGCTGAAATTTTTTTAAACTCCGAAGAGTAACAATATTCCCTACTGTCAAGAATAGTAGACTGATATTTTTCTGAACATTTTGTAAATATTGAATATATGTCTTGATTGTCATAATCCTTATTTAGATCGGAGTTAATAAAAATTATAGTAAGAATTGAAGAGATTGAAATAATCAGTACGCCAAAAATAATCTTTAAAGATTTGTTAGGCTTTGAGTTTCTTTTGTGCAATTTTGAAACGCTGATTTGTTTGATTTTATGGACTGACATAAGTTTTGACCAATTTCTTCAAAATTCTGATACTTTTGAGAAAATACTTGTCTGACTGCTCCGATTATACAGTAGCCCACCCAATTATCTGCTGAATATTTACAAGTTTGAATGATTTTTTCAACATTTGCTTTGGATTCAAAAACTGCATAATAACCAATACCAATAAAACACTCTTTGGCAACATTTTCCGACTTAATATTGTCGCAATCCAATGCAATTTTTTTAATATCCCATGAATGTTTGTTGCCGAAGACGGCGAATATATATCTTGAACAATTTTCTTGATAGTCACTTCCATTATCTGAACAAATCTGAATAAATTTTTCTTCTGATCCAGAATAAATTTCCGGATGTTCTGAGTACTCCATGAAAACGCCATCATAACAATATTTACCGTTGTCTTTTTGGAATGCTTTGCAGTCTTCTAATGATAACTCGAGTGAATAATTGTTTGCACCAAAGAGACCATGGCCTGATCCATGAATGCATCCTGATAAAAAATCAGGATTTGTTTTAAATGTTTCTGTGCAGACTTTTTCAATCTCTGGTATTACGCTTTTGCCAATAGTTAATATCATGCTTTCAGTGATTCCATGAAAACACCCATAACTAAATGTTGCGTCACATATTTTAATTCCATCGACTCCGTATTTTTTGAAAGCAGAGTTACCAACAATGTGAGCAAATTCGTGAACATCGTCGATTGTCTGGTTACTTTTTGTAAATTTGTTTTTTAGAAAAAGCCATGACTCCTGAGGGTCTTCTATTGCTGTTTTAGAAAAAGATTCAAGTTTTTGTTGATAGGTTAAAGAGTCAAAACCAGAAAACAGATTAGTTTTTTGAGGATTATTCCGAACTAAAAATAATCCTAATGTAGTGAATATAAAAATACTTATAAGTAGAATACAAATTAGTTTAATATTTTTACTCTTTGTGAACATATTTTTTTATTTTCTTCACTTTCTATTACTTTACATGCACTCAAATGATCAGGCTCTGATAACCACCTAGTAAAAACCCAAGACGCCCTTTCGAAACAATATGATTGATATTCGCTCTGAAGAGTATTACAAAAATCTACAGATTGAATTAGTGCAGTATTTTGTCCGCCAAATTTATCGTCAAAAGCACTTACAACGCCCAAATAACAAAATAGCTTTTGTTTATTTGAACCTTCAACCACATCACATATATCTTTTAAAGATGTAACATTATCGGCGTTTGGCATAACGCTACTTCCAATAGCTCCGAAACATTCATCTTGAGCCGACTCAGGAATGTTTTGGCAAAATTTGCTCGTTTCGGTCCAATTACCTGTACCAACATGATTATGATAAATAGTCAGAAAAATATAACATTGTTCTTGATAGTTTGGCGCAAGCTTATTGCATGGATATAATTTATTGCTTTCTGTTGGGAGATATTTTGAAGGCAAATCGGTACTAGAACTTTGAGGAAAATTTTCCATAAATACTCCTCCATAACAAGTAGACCTTTGAATGCTTAACTCATCGCATAGCAGTAATGAATCGAATAATTCGTAGTTTTTTGCAATCATAATTGCATGACCAACACCATGAATGCATTGTTCAAGAAATCCTTGCTGATTATTTTGGATAAAAATATCACAAGCGCTTTTCATTTTCTCTTTGAACTCCAAACTGTCAGGTGATGAGGCTAGGCTGTCAAGCAACCCAATCACGACACCATGATAGCAGGCATTAAAATATACTGGTGTGCACTCAATAAAAACCTCGGCTAGATTTTTGCTTTTTAAATATTTTTCCATTGATAAAAAATGTAAATAATCATGAAATTGATAAGGAGTGTTTTTGGCTTGAATTATTTCTAATGCTCCAAGAATATCTGTAAAGGAATTTTGAACTAAGTCATTTATAGCTAGTTTTCTGGTGCACGAGTTTCTGGTTGAGGACTCATTACACTTTGATAAGTTTATTGGCAAAGACTCTGTAAGGGGAAAAATTTTAGCAGATGATTTTGATGAAACTTTAAAAATTAAACATGAAAGTATAAAAAAAATTAGCCAAGATAAAATAAGTAATAGTTTGCTCTTCACTAAAATATTACAAGCTTAGAAATTCTTTTTTGAATTCGAAACCAAACAACGACTTAAACGGTTTATCATCGGAAGTATCAATCAATCGCTCGCCTGTTGTGTCTTCAATTAGTTTGACAGTGTATTTTGAAATTTCAGGATCAATTTTTTGAATTTGAGCCTTAATCGTTTTAATTTTTACATTTCTGTGAGTCCCTTTTGTTAGAAAATCGGTTCCACCTAAAAACAGACCGAATTTATTATTTGATTTTGTCTGCTGAAATATATATGCAAACCCATTCCCAGGCAGATTAATAGAGTTTATGACTATCTCTTCGGAAACAGTTTGTGGGGCAATCGAGATACTTAGTTTTGTTGCTTTGAAATAATCAAACCATACGAACGAGGCAATGATTAATATTATTGCTAGAGGAATTAAGATAACGAGTAGTTTTTTCATTATTTAAAGAATATGTGATGTATAATTTTATTATAAATCTTATGAGAGTAAAAATTATTATTGTAGCTGTTTTGACTATAGTTATTCTTGTTTTAGCTTTTTTATTGTTCAGGCCAGGTAATGAACAAAAATTAGATGAAAATTCTTCTTCAATTAAGCCTAAGTCATTAACTAACGCCTCGAGCGCAACTAAAAAGCAGACCAATGAGGAATTTGGAATTAGTTTTGAATATCCTGCGAACTATGAATTGACTGAATCTACTGCAACCAGCTTATATGGATCGTCAGAGGCTGTTGTTTATACATTTACTGATACTACGAGACCATATATTGCACCATCAAAATTAAGTTTTTATAAAATTTTAGAGATTAAAACTATTGAAGAATTGGTTCAAAAATTAAAGTTAGAATATCCTGATATATATACCCGAGAATGTTTGCCAAAGAGAGAAAATAATATCTGCGTCGCCCTATTAACTAAAAAAGGCGAAAAACAGCCACCCTTTCATTTTATAAAACAGTATGATTTTGGGCTGACTGCGACAACTATGGACTTCCCAGAGAAAGATACTGTGCTCTACGATGATAATGATCAGAATGGTGTGAGTTTGGATGATCCACTTGCTAAGGTGTTTACTACTTTAGAAAGGATTCAGTAGTAGGACTACAAAATTAATTTATGTATAAACTTATTTTAGTTTTGGCAAGTCTGGGAATTGTTGTGCTAAGTTATTTCCTGATTTTTTTATTAATTCATAACTATCTAAAATCGACAGCACTTCTGCTTGAAATTTTTCCATTAATTGAGCCAAGACCGTTATCTTTTTTTGTGAGTGATCCAGCCAAAAAAGAGGTCGAAATACATTCGGGAAAAAATATTTTAAAGACTGATATTTGGATACCTGGTGATTTTGACGAGCAAAAAAAATATCCAGCTTTAATATTATCAGCTGGAGTTAATCTCCCAAAAGACGACCATCGAATACTTGCAACAATTAAAGGTTTGGCAAAAAGTGGTTTTGTTGTTGTTGTATCTGATGTGCCCGAGCTGTTGGAGTCAAGATACCTAAGCAGTACGATTGACGATTTTGTAAATATTTTCTTATTTGTCGAAAATCAACCATATGTAGAAAAAACTAAGGTGGGTTTTGCTGGATTTTGTTTAGGATCATCATTTGCACTACTAGCTTCAAGCGAAGAACGGATTCGAGATAAGGTCTCATACATCCTTATTAATGATGTTTTATATGATATGTATAAATTTACGCGAGATACTGTTACTGAAAAAATTAATGATAATAATCCAGTAATTGCTTGGCGCGCAGAAGATGAAACCAGAGAAATACTTTACCGAGAATATTCTGACTATATTAATGACGATAAAGAGGGATATTTAATATTTCAAACCCTATTTAACAGACAACGATTGACTGAAAAAGAGTATGCAAAATTAACTAATGACGGAAAAGTCTTTTATGATTTTTTGTCTAATACTGACCCAATCAAATCTCCAGAATTATTCGCAAAACTTCCAGACGAAGCAAAAAAAATTATTGATAATATGTCCCCAAAAACAAAGATATGGAATGTGAAGGCCAAGTTATTTGTAACATCAGGTAGAAATGTATTTCTGCCAGCAAGCCAAGCAAAAGATTTGGTTAATGATCTCCCAAAAGATCAGGTATCGTATACAAGTTTGGAGTTTTTTCAACACGACAAGACGGTAAAATCTGAAAATGCATTAGAAAATATAATTCAAGCTATGTTTGCGATAAAACATTTAAAAAATGTTTTTGACTACGTGCAAAACTAAAAGTTCTACTTAGAAATATAAATCATTCCAATACCCATCCCATCTATCTCGCTGTTTGACAGATTGTCGTATTCGGCATAAAAATCAATTAGGTCTCCTTTTTTCACTATTTGCTGATTGTTCTCGTAAGTAAAATGCGGAATTTTTTCAATGTTTGTGAAATTGGGTTCTGGGATTATTTTGTAATCAACATCACTAATTTTAATTGTAATTTCTTTGCCATAGTTATGCAGATGGCCACCAATATAAACAACCTTACCGTCATTTGGCACATAAACTTTAGGTTCGATGGTTAAAGTTTGATTAGTCTTTGGGGGAACATAAAATGTTGGGTCGTTGGTGCAGTTTTTGACATCAACCCAAATTGGCTGAACTGGAGTTAGTTGTGAAAAAAAGTTTTTAGGCTTGGTTTTGAATGTAAACCTGATTTTGATATCGTCGAGTTTTTTTGGGGTGGGGTTAATTAAATGATTAATTACGGCAATACCGTCAGTTCGATTAATTGGATATCCATAACCCTTAGGTAAAACTAATGGAGTTATCTCTTTGCCGTTTGCGTGAATTCTTTCTTTAAAAACATTAGGGCATGTGTAATCTGGTTTACTTAGATTCTCTAAAATTACGTGATGGATAGTTTCTCTTTCAGCACCCACAACTTCATAATCGATGTTTGTAATCCAAAACGATTTTTTAGGAAAAAACTTGATAAAATCGTATTTTCCAATATAGTCGTTCTCAACGAGAGTTAAGCTATTGCTAGTAAAAACGATTGTTTGAGGTGAAGTAAATTTTGCAAAAATAAATCCAAGTACTAAAATTGCAATCCAAATAAAAATTTTTTTCATAAATTAGGACAGTTTTAGTGTATGATATTAATGTTGATTTAGCTATGAGAATAACACAATACAGACAACTGATTTTGTTGATTGGTTTTGGATTATTTTTTGTTGTGATTTTAATATTTCAAAAAACCCATTCAAGTGTAAGTAAAAATAATGTTTTTGAATTTTTTACAGATCCAATCGAAATAAAGGCGAATTCTAAACCAGTTGATTTGATGAAAGGAATTGAAACGAACCTTTATTCAAGCGGAGAATTTACTGTACCAATGGATGGCTATATAAAATCTTACAATCCAGAAGCGGTTAATGCACCCAAAGAGTCAATGAGGTATACATATGCGTTTAAGGTTGGAAAAAAAGACCCTGTGTGTGACAAAAAAGATGAGTTGGCTCATGTCGTTTCTATTGAATATAACGAAATGCATTACTATTCTAAATTTGGCTATGGATACAAAGTTAGTAAGGGAGACAAAATACATTTCAGTTCTGCATTTGCAAATTTTTCGAATACTGATTTGAAAAATGTTCATACAAAATTTTTAATTGAAATTGCAGACCTTAGTGAAAACTTGATTCCAGTTACGCCTGTTTACCTCAATGCTGTACCTTGTACTTCTATGTTTTTTGTTCCTGCAAAAACGAAAGATTATGTTAAGTCTATGGAGACACCGTATGAGGTACCGTTTGATAGTAAATTAATAATGGCGGGTTCTCATGGGCACAACTACACTGACACCATATCTTTAGTTAAAAATGGCAAGCCAATTTGGACTACAGGACCATTATTAACAGACAACGGGATGAACGCAGGTAATCCAATTTATTTAAATGTTGGAGGTATTGGGTATGCCAACGATGGGGTAAGATTTAAAAAAGGAGATAAATTATCTGTATCTATAAAGATGTCTAACTCAAAAGATACACAAATAGATGGAATGGGGACAATGCTAATCTTTTTAATTCCCGACTCTGGTGATCTTATTTTTCCTAACGCGGCTCACTGATAATTCAAATATATTATAGATGACGCCATAGCATCGATTTCTTTGTCGAGTGGGTTTTCATATAGTCCTTCTATTTCAATTTTTTGCCCCCCATATACTTTGAAATTTTGATTATCAATATCACTGAAAAAGTTTATTTTCTTAATTACCCCATCTACTGATTCAGGAATATAGTTTATTTCCACATCACCAACTTTGAGTTTAAGATTTTTGCCATAATTGTGAAGATGTCCCCACGCATATAATAATCTTGCATTGGATGGTACTGTGTCTGGATAAGTTAGTGTTAATGTCTCTGTCGTTTTTGGAGGAATATAGACGCTAGTGTCCCATTCACATTTTTTTACATCTACCCAAATCGGGTGAGCAAATCTTAATCTTCTAATTAGAGATTCCGGCTGAAAATGAATCTTGGCTTTAATTTTTATATTTTTGTACTCCTCTTTTGTGGTGTTATACAAGTGTATATAAGTTCCCAATTGTTCTTTTTGTTTCATATAATAACCGAAGCCTGCGGGTAGATATAAAGGTGTAAATTCCTTAGCGGTGGCATGAAGCCTGTCGGGAAAAAAGTTAGGGCATGCTCTGTCTCTTCTTGAGTTGTTAACAAGGATTGCGTGATGAACTCTTTCTTTAGGGGCTCCAGAAATTTCAAACTCAACACCGGTTATCCAGCCATTACTGGGAATTGAATGCTTTTTAAAATTATAGATTCCATACTCGTTTCCAGACTCAAGAACTAAAAGATCACTTTCCACCTCAAATACTTTGTCTTTGAAAAAGAATAAGGAAGCGAAAGAAACAATAAAAAATAATAACCAGTGGAATAAAATATTTTTATATAAGAACATGAGTTGTACTATTGTATAATATCTATATTCGATTACCAATGATTCGGGCGATATTTTTAAGCATATTTTTTTCATTTTTAATTACATTTTTAATAGGTTTTGGCCTTGCAAAGTTTGGCGTGAGTTTTATTGGAGCTAACGCCGAGGACAAAGAGCTTGCCTTGTTTATGAAAACTTGCATAAACGATAAAGATAAAGATCATTGTTACGATAAAGTTGCTGAGCAATTAACAAAGAAGTTTACTTTTGATCAAATCAAAACCTTTATGGTTACTAATTTGACAGCTCAAGAGCTTGATAACTGCCACACTATTTCTCACAATATTGGCAAAGAGGTTTATAAAAAAACAGGTGATTATTTAATTACTTTTACAGGGTCTAACTTAGGGCTATGTATTTATGGGTTTTCACATGGAGCACTAATGCAATATTTCAAGACAGCAGGCTTTGAAGGTGCTGATGATAAAGAAAAGATAAAAAAAATATTTATTACAGTTTGTGAAAAAGGCGAAACAATAAAGGAGGTAAGCCAACATGTTGAGTGTGTTCATGGGCTGGGACACATTGCCATGATACTTTCAAATAATTCATTAAAGGAATCACTTGAAATTTGTGACCTATACGAAAAAGATGTTTATAGCAAGATGTGCTACGGAGGAACTTTTATGGAAAATTTTATGAGCACTTCGGCTGGCTCTAGAAATCGACTTGTTGAAGGGGAAAATTTCGACAAGCCTTGCAGTATTATTGACTCGAAGTACTGGGATTTATGTTACTACTGGAAAGGTGCTTTCTTTTTTGTGACCTCGAAAGGCAATTTTTCTACCGCAGTTAATTTGTGTTTGAATGTTCGAAAAGGATATGAGAAGGAATGTTTAAAAAGAATGTCGCGAGTTTACACCCAAGCAAATACTGGTAAATTGACTGAAATTTATTCTAATTGTCAAAAATTGATGTTCAATAATGGACTAGACAGTTGTATTACTGGAGCAGTTGAATCAATAATTGGCGATGTTGGGGACAAAAAATATTTACACGAGTTTTGTAATATGACAGGCGATAAAATCGATGTTTGTTATGGCGTATTTATGAAGGCAGTTGAAGACTGGGGATCAGATACAAAGGAGGAGCTGGAAAAAGAGTGCAGTTTTTTGCTTGACCAAAACTACAAAAATAAATGTTTGACTAATCTTGGAAAAAAATTCTTGTAAGGTAGAAATATATTTCGCTGTTTATCATCTTATTAACAAAGTGGATATAATCCCCTCCCGCAAGCGCAACAAGAAAAAATGAATAAAAATAATACAAGCAATGACGAGTCGATTGTGTTAGAAACACAGGAGTACATTAGGCTAAAAAACACAATTGAGCAAGAAGGAATACTAAATAGATCTTATTATTATTACTCACTACTTGCGTTCTGTGACTTGATGTTATTTACACTTTCGATTATTGCTGTTTTTATCTCAACTAATATTTGGTTAATCGTAATATTTTCAGCAATGATTGGTTTTTTTGCAGTTAGAATGGGTGGACTCATGCACGATGCAGGACATCATGCTATTTTTAGGAGTGAAAAAAATAATGACATTGCAGGATATATATTTGGAACCTTAGCAACGATTGCATTCGCTGGATGGAAATCTTCGCACAATGCACACCATGCAAACCCTAACCAAGAAGATGAAGACCCAAATGTTGAACTACCGATTTTGTCGTTTAATGTTGAGAGATATCAATCAAAAAAAGGACTACCTAAACTACTTAGAAAATATCAAATGTATTTATATTACCCACTCCTTATTAGTGTTGGTTTTGGTATGAGAATTGCGGATATTTTTTATTTTAAAAGTTCATTTAAGCTACCTAAGCTTTGGCAGTTGGAGATTTTTTTAATAGCATTTTTTTGTATTTATTTCTTACCTTTTTTAGTTTTTCCTTTTATTAAAGCGGCAATTATTGTGGTTGTTTCAAATATTGTTACAGGTATGTATTTTTCAACAATATTTGCACCAAATCATAAAGGTATGTATGAGCCAAAAAAAGGCGAAAAATTATCATTTATTAAACATCAGATTATTACCTCGAGAAATATAAATTCAAACCCGATAACTGATTACGTTTTTATGGGGCTAAATTACCAGATTGAGCACCACCTGTTCCCAATGTGTCCAAGAAACAAATTAAAATACATTACTCCGTATGTTGAGAAGGTTTGTGATGATCAAAAATTAGAATTTTCTAAAGTTTCTTTTTTTAGATCCAATTTAATTATTCTTGAATCTTTAAAAACCGTCGTCACTAAGGCGAGTACTATTTAAGACTAATCAGTAACGCATTGTGCGTATGCGCCCCTCATTCTTTCTGGCAACAGTTTAGCAATCTGAACACCTAAAATATCAGCATTTTTAGTGTTGGATTCAGGATCATGCTTATCTCTACTTATGGTAAAAGACTGCCCTATTCTCATTTGGTAGGCAGATTTTTTACGACTAAACCAAAAACCTACAGGTAGCATTGGCACTCTCATTGCACCAGCCAACTCAGCCAGTTTACCTGCCATTGGGTCAACTTGGTGTAACTCAAATTCGTCCTTTCCTGTAGGATATAAAATAAGAACATCGCCGTTTCGAAACACTTTTGGAATTTCTCGGGAGTGAGTATTTGTTGGAATCATTCCAAATACCACAGAAGTGTTGAATAAAACTTGATTTGCAACATCGTTGGCCTGACCGATAACTTTTTCAACGCTAGCATGAATACTTCGAGTTATTGGAGGAGCTAAGTGTGGATAAACCAAATCAAGGCGAGTATTTTTTTCTGTTTTTTCTACTAGTCTTTTTTCATTTTCAATAACTGGAATAAAATTCCTAATGTCGCCGTCTGGTAGATGCTCACTAATGGCGTGAGCCATAATCGGAGCTTGAGGCATACCTTTGTGTATCCCGCGATTGAAGTGATTAGAAACAATAACAAATGATCCAGCTTGGGGAATATACTCTTGACCGGAAACATTAACATCGTGCTCAAAATATGATTTTAATTTTTCGTCCTTTAAGGGGTGAGAGAACGGATTACCATTAGCAATGTCTACTAGTACTTGCTCAAATGCTGCTTTTGCGGCAGGATCTTTAAGGTTTTGCCTTGGACCACTGTGCTCCATAGACATATGATAGGCGCGCATCCCGAGCCTTTCAATTCTGTTTAGAGGACGAGTAGCATCGGGTTTTTCAAAATAATATGGCTCTTTTTCTCTCATATAGGTTTTTTGAGTTTGGCAAAGTATAGTACTACTAATTAGGCTGAAAAACAACCCATAGTGTTATGAGAAATTGAGTAGGAGTGAAATTACTTTTTTTTAAAAAATCTTCGAGTTTTTTTAGTCGGAACTTCGACTGCTTCTGATGTATCCACAGGACTTGTTGTTTCAACAAAATTAACACTTGAGGATTCAAAATCGCGAGGTAAAAGCTTGTCGATATTTAAACTGCCGATTGTTTTAATGCTTTCAACCGTTTCGTTTACGCTATTTTTTAAATCCACTGCTTTTTCTTTTACCTCATTTTCTGCAATATGAAGCGTTTTTTGCGGATCTTCAACAATATTTTCTAATGATTTTTTGACATAATCGTAAAGCTCTGGTGTTTTTTTTCTACCAGAATCAGAAATAAAATAAGCTACACCAGCCCCGATTGCTGTACCAATTAAAAAACTAACAGTGATATTCTTTTTTTCGTCGTCCATTACTTACGATTGGCGAACTTTTCAACAATTCCGATCCCTGCCTGAATTCCAGATGTAAGATTTGCCAATGAACTAACTGGCTGTTTAACACTTTCAGTTATATCGCCCGTATCGTCTAAAATCCGATTCATTTTCCTTAGACTGACCCGTATATCCTTAAGAAGTTGATAGACTTGATATCCAATAAAAAGAATAGCGGCCGTAACGATAATTGCGATGAGGAGAATAATAAATTGAACAGGATCCATATGGGCAGTATTGTTTTTTATAATGACTCTGGGGGTAATTTTATCAAAGTGGGCGTGTAAGTCAACGACGGTTTGGTCGTGAAAATTACTGCGGATTATAAAATATTGTGAGGTTTTTGGTTGTTTTTCTGTTGTTTCTATCGATTGAGACTATTTCATATTTGTTAAGGCCTGACTCAAGAATTACAGGTTTTGAAAATTCACCCTTAGTTGTTAATGATGTCTGATTATTGTTTATAAAAAGAGTTGAATCTGGGCCAGTCTTGCCAGTAATAAAAATATTTTTGGTGTTAAATTCTTGATTGTTCTGTGGAGATACTATGCTTAAATTAGGCCCAGACGAGAGAGAGAAAAATAAGTTACTAAAATAAAATAAAAATAAGAATGCAATTACAGCAATCGCTAGATAAAAAATTCTTTGAGGTGTAACAGAAAATATTGAGTTGGATAATTGAGTTAAGAAAGGTTTAGTTGTAGCTAAATTATCAGGCTTGTCTGTTTCCCTACGGTATAAAGCTACGATATTTTCGGGATCAAGATTTAAAAAAATAGCGTAATTTCTAATAAAACCTTTTACAAATGTAGATGGAGGTAAATTTTTAAAGTCGCCCTCTTCAATTTTTGATAGTACGGTTTTTTTAATTTTTATTTCATGCTCAATACGCTCAAGTGTATAGCCTTTTTTGAGTCTTTCGCTTCTTAATTTTTCACCAGACTTTTGCATAGTGGGAGTATTTTACAACCTGAGGGCTGATTTTTGAAAATTAATCTATTTTCTCTTGAGCAGAATCGCTTGAATTTCCTAGTATGAGAGATGGGTCTGTTATCAAGAGCTCTCGTGGTTTTGAACCATCACGAGGCCCAACGACCCCTGCATCTTCTAGTTGGTCGATAATTTTAGCTGATCTGGCATAACCGACGCCTAGCTTACGCATCAAAAAGGACGAGGATGCTTGATTTTGAGAGATAATTGCATACAAAGCTTCTTCAAACAATGGATCACGATCACTTGCTCCCCCACCAACACCTCCAGCACTTCGACCAACAGCCATACTGGTAATCTCTTCGACATATTCAGGCTCTTGACCACTACTCTTTAAGAATGAGACTAGATTATGAATCTCGTCGTTGCTTACATATACACCTTGAATACGAGCGGTTTTTGATGAATCTGGCGGAACGTACAACATGTCTCCCTTGCCTAAGAGTTTTTCAGCACCTGACATATCAATAATTACCCTTGAGTCAGTTTGGGAAGTGACATTGAAAGCAATACGTGTCGGAATGTTAGCTTTTATGACACCAGTTATGACATCCACAGATGGTCTCTGTGTTGCTAAAATCAAGTGAATGCCAACAGCACGAGCCATCTGCGCAAGACGAACGATTGCCTGTTCAACTTCGATGGCTGCTAACTTCATAACAGTATTAAGCTCATCAATGACGATAACTATAAAAGGCATGGCTTGAAAACCAGACTGGCGATTGTACTCATCAATGTTTTTGACACCAGCCTGAGACAGAAGTTCATACCTGTTGTCCATTTCTCTGACTGACCATTTAAGGGCTGAAAGTGTTTTTTCTGGCTCAACAATCACAGGATTAAGTAAGTGTGGAATACCATTAAATGGTGCTAGCTCTACTCTTTTCGGATCAACGAGAATAAATTTTACCTCGTCTGGATTGGCTCTAAATAAAATTGAACAAATAATTGAGTTAATTAAGACTGATTTACCAGAACCGGTTGTACCAGCAACAAGAATGTGTGGCATTTTGCTGATATCAGCAACAAGTGGTTGACCTGAAATATCTAATCCTAACGCAAAGGCAAGTTTTGATTTCTCGGACTGCATGTTTTTACTGGTGAGCATCTGACGAAGATTGAGAGTCTCTCTTTTTAGATTAGGAATTTCTATACCAATTAGTGATTTACCAGGAATGGGTGCTTCGATTCTGACATTGCCGGTTTGAGTAGCTAGAGCCATCGCAAGATCTGACCCAAGATTCACAATTTTTGATACTTTTGTTCCAAGTGGCAGACTAATTGCATATTGGGTAACGGTAGGCCCTGGGTTATATTCAACAACTTTTGCCTGGATTGAGAAGCTTTCGAGAACTTTTTCGATTGTGTGAGCATTTTTGTTAACATCTCCTCTGTCGGCCTGCTCACCAGAGTCAGAAGAAAGAATTGAAAGTGGTGGATATTGCCAAGCTCTTCTTGTTTTTGGAACATTGGTTTGAGCCTTGTTAGGAGTTTCTGGTCGAAATTTTTCAACATCATCTTCTTTTGGAGCAGCGATTTCAACTGTGCTGTTTTGCTGATATTGATGCCCAACTGAAATTCCTTTTGGTTTGGGACTTTTTTTGAAAATCTTACTCAAGTTACCAACTGTTAGCGCATAGGCTTCACTAAATGGTGTATCTGTAGCTAGTATTAAACCTGAAGCTAAACCAAAACCGACAACTATAATTCCTCCTAGAGGAGTTAATATTTCTGTAAGCGTTAACCAGACTACTGACCCAATAATACCTGACGACTCTGAGGAGAAAGCGGAAGTGAAGGAAATCATTGAAACTACAATGATAAAAATACCTAAAATCAAATTTATTTTTATGAATTTAAGTCTTAATCCTAATAAAAATAATCCACAAACTACACCCAAAATAGCTATGACAAAAGCTGACCATCCAAAAATAAATTTGATGGAGACTGAAAAATAAGATAACCCACCAGAGGGCTCAAAGACCGATAATAAACTTAAGAGTGAAAAAACTAGAATCGCTAGAGCGAATATGCTCTTGATTGTTGAACCTTTAAGAAACTTAGATTTTTTTTGTTTCTTAAGTCTTTTTTTGTACTTTCTCATTGGCAGGTTAAATAAATCGGCAGGTTTTTATAACCTATACTTCTATCGTAAATATCAAAACTAATGGTCGTTTACGATATTCTTCTAGAAAATATCTTTCCAGGGATTCTTTAATTCTGTGCCTTAAAGAATTTGAATCAATTAGAGACCTATTGTCCATAACTTTTGAGATACTTCTCTTAGAAGATCTAATTATCTCATTTTTGTCAATTTTTATGAAGCCTCTAGTAATTATTTCAGGGTCTTGATACAAAGATCCGTCTTCGTGATTAATTTTAAGAATCGCTAAGACAATACCGTCAGAAGATAGTGTTCTTCTGTCTTTAAGGATTGCTTCGTCAATCTCACCAGCTTCAAGACTATCAACAAAAATATTTTCAGCAGGAATAATTTTCCCAAAAGTAATCTTCTGATTATAGATAATTACCTCTTGAGCAGGTTTAGGGATTAAAATATTTTCATTTTTGTAGCCCATTGCTGACGCGATTCGACCATATTGTTTCATTTGCCTTAATGAACCTCCAATTGGTAAGACATTCTTGGCTTTAGTAAGAGCCATCATTAGCTTGAGGTCCATTTCTGCACCGTGACCTGACACGTGTAAGTCTTCCAAAATAGAAGAGTAGTAAACTTCAACACCAAGTGCAGTCAGTGAGTTAATCATATTATCGACTGCTGTTTCATTACCAGGAATTGGGTCTGCGGAAAATACAACAGCGTCACCAGAAGCCAAAGTAACTTTACGGTGTTCTCCTGTTACTGCCATTGACAAGGCGGATTCTGGCTGGGCCTGAGAACCAGCAACAATTACTACCAAATCATTGCGATGATGTTGGATCGCTTCGGGTTTAACTAACATTTTTTTGGGAATATTAATAAAGCCTAAATTTTGTGCAATAGTAATATTTCGATCTATTGACCTACCTACTAAAGCAACTTTTCGATTAAACTTGATGGCTGATTGAACGGCTTGATCAATTCTTGAGATATTTGAAGAAGCGGTCGTGATATAAACATTACCTTTTGTTTTTGATACTACTTTGTCAAACGAATCTTGAATTTTAACTTCAGATAGTGTGTAACCTTTTTTCTCACTTCTTAAACAGTCAGATAATAATAAAAAGACTCCGTTCTCTTCACCTGCTATTTGTGAAATTCTTGTGGCATCTGAAGCGCGACCGTCAACAGGAGTCCAATCAAACTTAAAGTCAGGAGAATGATAAATTGTATAACCCTTAACCTTAAGCACAATGCCTTTGGAGTCAGGTACTGAATGAGTAATGTGAACAAATTCTGCTTTAAAATCGCCAAAACTGTAGGTTTTCCCCTCTTCGATGGTATTAATTTGAAAACGATTTCCGCCTTTGGTCTGTTCAAGTTTACCTTTTATAAAACCTGCGGTAAGTTTAGCGGTAAAAACCGGTACGGGAATTTTGGGCAATATATAAGGTAGTCCACCCATGTGATCTTCGTGAGCATGACTAATCAAAAATGCTCTGACTTTTTTAAATTTTTCAGGCTGCATCAAATAAGATATGTCTGGCAATACAAAGTCGATTCCCAAGTTGGTCTCATCTGGGAAACCAATTCCACAATCTAAAACAATAATATCGTTCTCTGTTTCATAAACAAAAAAGTTTTTGGTCACTGTTCCTACGCCGCCGAGCCCTATAATTTTGACATCAAAAGGATTTTTGCTTTGTGGCGCAATAGAATTAGGATTATTAATATTTCTGGGTTTGAATGTTTTCATAGTAGATTTTGTCTAGTTATTTAATTATAAGTTTTTTCTAGTTAAACAATAAAAGTAATTTAAAAATAATATTCTCAAGCAAAATTTATTTTAACTGTTTATTACAAGCCTTGAATTCTACTACAAATTGAGTTTTTTTATTGGTTTATAATTATTTAACTAATTTCTAATGCTAGGTAAAAAAACAATTGCTTATTTTTCATTCAAGAGAAAGATATGAGGATTAAACTGTTAACTAAGCCATATGTAATATTTTTTTTCGTTTTTGTAATAGGTATTGTGTCTAATATTTTTTTTGATTTACCTAAAGGTTTTACTGTTTCAAAAATTAACTCTCAACTTGCCGTACAAATGGAGGCTTGTGAAATCTATGAATATTCGGACAGTAATTTTTTATCCTCCGAGAGACGCAGTTGCTACAACGATAAAATTTTTAGCCATATACGCTCCAAGGGCTTGAAAAGTACCGTGTTAGGACTTGAGGATTATATGAAAACTGAACAGGGATCATATTTGGTCGGAACACGCTGTCATGACATTGGGCATGGTATAGGAATTGAGGCGGTAAAAGCTGGATATTCATCAAGAGAGATTTTAGAGACTTGTAGCACATCGTGTGAGGGCGGGTGTTTAAATGGGGCAGGGCATGTGTTTATTACAACGCAATCCAAAAATGGAGACTTGAATAGTTTTTGTGATTTGGATGGAATCAATAAAACAGTTAGAGATATGTGTTTTCATGGAATTGGGCATGGACTCATGGAATATTACAGTTTGGATATCCCAAAAGTTATAAAAGATTGTCAAAGAATTGAAAAGAATTCTGATAAATTTCAATGCGGACATGCGGCATTTATGGATACTAATTTAGTTAACCAAGCTCCATTTGATAAAATCCCAAAAAATCTCAATGAGTACTGTAAAGAGCTTGAAGATGTACTTAGATATTCCTGCTATCAATTTGGCGGATTTTTAACTTTTGTTAGAGATTTAGATATTGATGATTCATTTGATTTTTGTACAAAAATTCCAACTCAGATTTCTAATATCTGTTTTTCGAGAATTGGTGAGTCTGCATATTTGCGCAATAATGGGGATGCACAAAAAACATTGGAACTATGTAAGCGCATAGAAAATAATCAGTTTAGAAGTTGTTTAAAGGGCGCAAATATTTTTTCTATTCATACTCCAGATAGTTCTTTTGGGACAAAAGCAAAAAATATTTGTTTAGCAGTAAGTGGAGAAGTTAGATCGGGATGCTTATCTGATTTGGGGGCGATGATTGTTAAGACATACGGAAACGAAGAGTTAAAAACTTTCTGCGAACCTCTAACCAGCATAGATAAAAAAAGTTGTTTTGAAATAAATCAGTCAATAATTAATGAACCTGATTTTGTCCAAGCGGATTAAAGTAATTCTTCTTGGATAACACTAATTTCTGCATCTAACTTAGGATTATCATTAATTTTAGACTGCTCTAAGACAATTTTAAGTTTTTGAAAATCGTTCTCTAATTCTTTTAAGATGTTTCCTGCTCTTAGGGCTGCGGCGGGATGATACAAAGGAAAAAGATGATATTTACCAACTTGATAAGACCTGCCGTGAGCTTGAGATATTTTTTCGTCTGGTAAAAAAAGGTTCATTGAAAACCTACCCAATGTTGCGATTATTTTGGGCTGAATAATTTGTATTTGGCGTTTTAGAAAGGGGGTATAAATTTTAATTTCTTCTGGTGTAGGATCGCGATTTTCTGGAGGTCTGTGTTTAATAATGTTTGTTATAAAAATATCTTCTCTGTTTAAAGATATACTGTCTAACATTTTATCTAAAAGCTTGCCTGCATTCCCAACGAAAGGCTTACCTTTTTGATCTTCGAAAAAACCTGGCGCTTCGCCGATAAATAAAATATCAGCATCTGGATTGCCATCACCTGGGACGGATTGAGTAGCTGTTTTGTAGAGTGAACCAAGGCGGAGGTTTTTGACCTCTTCAGCAACTTGACTAAGGAGTTCTTGTTTTTCTTCTACGGTCACCTTATTTGATGATAATTTGTAAGACTTATTAGTTTTAACTACTAAAGCTTACCACGAAGGTACAAAATCTTTAATGTTTTCTTCGGTGATATGAAAATCTTTATTTTGAGTTTGAATTACCTGAAATGCGATACGTCTAGCAATACCACTAATAGTTCGCTCAAGTGACCTCATTCCACCGTCAAACCCGAGCGGTCTAATAATTTTTGACCAAACACCATCGTCAACTGCAATCCTGACATCACTAAGTCCGGAATTTTTAATAACTTTTGGAAAAATGTATTTTTGTGCAATTACAAGTTTTTCTTCATCAGTGTAAGAAGGCATTTGTATTGGCTCAAGACGGTCCATAACGGCGGTTGCGATATTGCCTGTGTTATTGGCAGTCGCCACGAACAGGACATCTGATAAATTCACAGGATAATCGAGATAATGGTCTGTAAAAGCTGAGTTTTGTTCTGGGTCAAGTAGCTCAACCAAGACACCCATAATATCGTTTCTGGTTTCGGTTGAAACTCTATCTATTTCGTCCAACAGCAAAACTGGATTACGGCTTTTGGCTCTTTTTAAGGCTTTAATAATTAACCCTGGTTCTGCATCAGGATAGGCTCTGGACTGTCCACGTAATTGAATTGAATCCCCCATCCCTCCAAAAGGAATACGAATAAATTCTCTTCCCATGGCTTCAGCAATTGATATCGCCATTGTGGTTTTTCCTGTTCCAACTAGTCCAATAAGAAATAAAATCGGTGCTCTCGAAACACCGGCGTTTTGTATTAATTGCAACTTAAGTACCGAAAGATATTCGATGATTCTTGTCTTAATTGGATCCAGTCCGTAGTGGTTTTTGTCAAAAACTTCTTTGGCTTTTGTGAGATCAAGTAAGTCGTTGGTTTTGGAGTTCCATGGCATAGAGACAACCCAATCAATATATCTGCTGACGGCTTCGTATTCATTACTGTAACTTCCGAGAGTAACCATACGTTCAAGTCTGGTCAGCTGGGAATTAACCTTTTCTAATAGATCAGGAGGAAGCTGAACTTGTTGAACTTTTTGAGCGAGTTTTGCGATGTCTTCTTGGGCAGTTTGGGGCATATAGGAATTTTAACGGAAAAAAAGTAATTTAGCTATGAATATGAAGTTGTAAGGGTTTTTTAATATTGTTTGATTATAAAAAAGCCCCCACAATAAAAATTATGCGGAGGCTTAGGACTAGCGCACCTTTCCTTTTATTTGCTCCAAGAACAGCCAATGTGGCAAGTCAAACACCGCCACCAAGAAGTGCTATTTTTGGATGGGCTGACTTGATTGAGCGCACCATGTATTTCACACGATGGATATGTTCCGGCAGGAAAAACTTCCAAACCAAAACGATTAGCTGACAATACCTTTTTTGGGGGTTCAGGTAGTGCAGTGAGACTGTTAGAGAGATACCAAGACCTGCGGTTCAACTAAATTACCAGCCTTACTTTCGGGTGTGTTGGAGAAAGTATACACAAAGCAATAAAAAATATGAAAAAGGACCGCCTTTTTAGGGGCGGTCCGTGGGGTGGGGTGGGAGGGCAGGCCTCAGTCGTTGGACCCGAACAGGTCCTGCATCATGGTGAAGTGGGCGGCGTCGCTCTCGCAGGGGCGGTAGCAGCCGGCAACATCACAAAGGGTCTGACGCTGGACGATATTTTGTCGAGGCGGGGGTGGTGGAATCATACGAGCACGCAGACTGAGCTGCTCGCCGATTTGGCGCTGATTGACGAGCCGCGAGGCTCCTCCATCTGGACCTTCCTGGTTTGCTAGTGTCATGACCATGACTTTGTCCTCCCGTTGGCCAAACTTGAGCTGGCGTGGATACCTGTGACCGTAGTCACAGGTAATCAGTCCAGCTCAAACTTGAATATTAAATATGTTAATTTAACCACTTAATTATACCCTATAGTATATAATTTGTCAAGTATTAATAATGAGAATGTATGATTATAAAGTTAAGAAATGTATATAATAAATTATTAAATATTTAACTTATAGTAGCTAATTATTTAATTTGAGATACTCAATTACATCTCCTGGCCAAAACTCAAATTTGTGTTCAATATCTATACTACTTTGATTTTGTTTTAGGAATACAGAAAAGGTTCCTCTAATTAGGCTTGGGTTTTTGGATATACAACTAAAGATGATTGAATCTTGATATGATTGGGACCAAATTTCATCCTTCGTGCACGTCCATGGCAAGATACCATTGGGGCTTGCGTACCATAACTCTATTTGTGCGAGGGTGTCTGTGGAGGAATATTGGGTTGCCACATAACAGCTCTTGTCGCCAAAATCGTTAATATCTGGATTACATGGAATATTATTCGAACTTATTTCTGTAGAGTTAGGGTATTGTTTAAGATCGGTTGGAATAGCCAAGGTTGGAATTTGAATATAACCGCTTCTATCAACTTCTGTGTTTATATCTTTTATTACGTATAAAGTCAGATATACACCGTCTGTAGTCCCACTTGAGTGAACGCCAATTTGTTTACCATCTTTTTGACAAAGTATGTCGTAACCAGTTTCAACATAGTCCACACCGTCGCTAGTGCAACTCCAGCCCAAAGGATTAGTCTTGTAATATTCAAGAATTTTGTCAGTTAGATCATAATATTTTATAGAGTTAGAGTCATATTGAACAGTATAATCTAGACTTATTGAGTCATGGACATCGCTAAACTGTAAGTCATATGCGGCTTTTTTATTGTCATCACTCTCATCAAGAACTGACCCAACATACAATGGAAAATCGGCAACTTCAGCACTAATTACAGAACTAGATTCGCCAATATCAACACCTTTTGGAATAAATACCATGATTTCTGAAATTACACTACCAATTGCTTTAATTTGCAGACTAAATGACCGAGCATCATACTCTTTGGTTTCATCTGGTGATGAACATAAAACAAAATATGAATATCCAGCTTTTAATAGCGCCTCGGATGCTGACGGATCATCAGCGTATCCGACCCTTGCGGCTGCTTGTTCTGGACTGAGTTGTTGATCGAAATTACATTTCCAATCTGATGCAACATTTGTTTTGTACCAATTAAGAACAGTATCAATATCGTCCGACGAAAGAAGTGTGTATGTATCACCGCCGCAATCGAGTGCGATTGTAAAATCATAGCTAGCACATTTATTATCGGGGACAATAACCTTGTTAATGTATTCGTTATTTGGATAAATTGGGAAGCCTTCAAAACTTGAAGGTAGGGTTACTTTATCCTTATTTAACTCTTCGTCTGTCAAATTAGAATAATCAAGAAGGTTTACGTTATTAAGCAAACTATCAACACCAAGAAATTTATACATTTGCCCTTCAAACATTAATATAGATTTGTTGTCAATTTTGGAAGAGGTTAAGACTTGAGTTGTATTATTTATGGTATCGATATTAATCCACGAAAAGACACTATATACGGCCGAATCACCCTTAAAGCAGGTTGCGGCTGCGTCGATAGGAAATTCATAGGTAGCATTTATCTGGTTGTCTACAACTGCACATGTCCAGCCGTTAAGATTTTCAGCGTTAGAATACCAATCGATTAATGAATCAACACTTACCGGAACCTCAACTTTTACAACGTTGGGTATACATTGATTTTCTGGATTGGAAATTGCTTGGTCACAAATTTTGCTTGATACGGATCCTTGGTAAGTGGGAAAATCTTCGGGAATTGCAGTTAGGTCGTCGAAACTTGGAACTTCTGCTTTTTGATTTTTGATTAGTAAACTATTTTCGATTTTTTCATATGGTCCACTTGTAAGACTTGGATCGAAATTATAAATTTTGTTTGTGTAGGCATACTCTATTATTCCAATATCATCCTCAGGATTATTAGGGTCTTCGGAAGAAATTATTGCCATATTCCCGACATTAAATATTTTCTCATCGAGAATGAATAATCTATCAGAAACTTTTTTGGAATCTTTCCTTAGGGTAAACTCAACATCGGCAAGTGTTAAAACTTTTGAATCTCCAGCACATTCATTATTTACCGTTTCATTAAAAATAGCATCAATATTGTCTGCAAAATTTTTGGTTCCAATTGTGTCTAATAATTCTTGACGAAGGTTAACTGGACAAATATTTTGTCTCATGCCTTCTGTCATGTCTGCTTTTTGAATAAAATTTGGTGTGAAATAAACAGCGTTTACATTACTTGGAATTAATACAGCAAGTGTAAATAAAACAACGTTTACTGAAATGAATAATATAAAGTTTTTCATTTAGTAAACGATGCTTCGATTTTTTCTTTTAAGTCAGAGTAGACTCTGTTATTTGTACTTACTTTGATTTCGCCTTCTGATTTTGTGTTGCTGGTATTCAATTGTTTAAAGATAAAAAAACCCGCAGCGCAGACTAAAACCAATAATAGTACTGCACTAATAATAATGATTAGTTTTTTAAATGATTTTGGACTTTGAGAGATTGGGTTTGTACTTACTGGCTGAGTGACAACTTCTGGTTGTGGTGGAAAAGTAGTTGGTGTTGGTTGACTGGGAAATTGTTGGGAGGGTTGAGCAATCGGCTGAACAGGCGGCAGTTGACTGCCAAGAGGCGCTTGTGGTTCTGTGGGCAGATTATCCATACTACTAATGATAGTAGCATGGATTAGTTAAGATTATCTACGAGGTCCGCGGCTGCGGTCGAAACCGCCACCACCACGTCCACCGCGGTCAAACCCGCCGGAGCGACGACGGTCGAAACCGCCACCTCTACCTCCACCGAATCCACCACGATCTCCGCCCCCTCTTGGTCCACGCTCTTCGTCTTCTGACTTAGCGTCATCACCAAATCTCATTGAAAGATTAAGCCTGCCCATATTGTCTACTTCGACAACACGAACTTTGACTTTTTGTCCGACTTCGAGATAGTCTTCGACTTTTTCGACTCTGGTTGGAGCAATTTCACTAATGTGAACCATTCCCTCTTTGCCTGGTAGCACTTCTACGAAGGCTCCAAAGTCCATAATTCTTTTGACTTCTCCTTCGAATTCTTCACCTGGAGTTAACTCTCGGGTCAAACCATCAACGATACCAATGGCTTTTCTAATAGACTCGATATCTACACCTGAGACTGAAACGTTGCCGTCGTCATCAATGTTGATTTCGGTGCCTGTTTCGGCCACGATTTTGTTAATAGTTTTGCCACCCTGACCAATAACGGCCCCGATTTTTTCTGGGTCAATTTTGATTGACTCAATCTTTGGAGCGTACTGATTAAGCTCTTTGCGAGGTTCAGCGATAGTTTCAGCCATTTTTTCGAGAATGAAAATTCTAGCTTTGTATGCTTCGCGAACAGCCTCCTCAAGGATTGGAAGTGGGATTTCGGTTAGCTTGATATCCATTTGGATTGCTGTAATACCTTCTTTGGTACCGGCAACTTTGAAATCCATATCACCGTTAGCGTCTTCCGTGTAAGCGATATCTGTAAGAACGACATGCTTTTTGTCGTTGGTCATAAGACCCATGGCAATACCGGCTACAGGAGCAGTGAGTGGCACACCAGCATCCATAAGACAAAGTGTTGAACCACAGACAGAAGCCTGTGAAGTAGAACCGCTTGATCCTAAGATTTCGGAAACAACTCTAATTGCATATGGGAAATCAGATTCTGATGGTAGCACCGGTTCAAGCGCTCTTTCAGCTAACATTCCATGCCCGATTTCTCGGCGCCCTGGAGATCCAAGACGACCTGATTCTCCATTACTAAATGGAGGGAAGTTGTAGTGGTGCATATAGCGCTTGGTTGACTCGCCATACATTCCGTCAACAGTCTGGTAAAGACTTGGCGAACCAAGTGTTGCAACTGATAATGCTTGAGTCTTACCTCTTTGGAATAGTGCTGAACCGTGAGTTCTAGGAAGAAGTCCAACTTCAGAAGTTAGCGTTCTGACTTCGTCCAGTTTGCGCCCATCAAGACGTAGGCCTTTTTCTAGCACCTGTTCGCGAACGAAGTACTTAAATTCTTTTTCAAGTACGGCATAAATTTCTTTTTTGGAAACTTCGCCAGCTTCGAGCTCTTTGGCGAACTTGCTGGTTATTACATTCATTTGTGTATGAAACCAGGTTTCGTCCATGGCTGTTTCAACATCATTAAGAGTTGGAATAACATCTTTTTTGATGAATTCCTTAACAGCTTTAGTCTTGACTTCGTCAATTACCAAAGGCTCGTACTCGTGTTTGGTGTTACCAACTTCTTTCGCGAAATCTTTGATAAGGGCAATAATCGGCTGACAAGCTTCGAAGCCTGCGTTCATAGCCTTGATCATTGTGTCTTCATCAACAATTTTTGCACCAGCCTCAATCATTCCGATTGATTTGTCGTTAGCTGTGATTACTAAATCAAGCTTGCTTTCTTTAAGCTGTGTGTTTGTTGGATTAATAACGATTTCATTATTTATAAGTCCAACTCTTACTGTTGCGATTGGACCCTGCCAAGGTACATCTGAGATGGTCAAAGCAGCTGAAGCTGCAATTGAACCTAAGATATCTGGTCCGTTCTCATTATCAATCGACAAAACTGTCGAGATAACTTGAATATCAGCGAAGTAGTCTTTTGGGAAGAGAGGTCTGATACCACGGTCAATTAACCTTCCAGCAAGAACCGACTCGTCGGTTGGCCTACCTTCTCTTTTGATAAACCTTGAACTAGAAATACGTCCACCAGCATAGAGTTTTTCTTCAAAACTCACATTAAGAGGGAAATAATCTAGATCTGGAGCGGTTTTGTTGCGAGCTACAGTTGCCAAAATGGCAGTGTCTCCGTAGGTTGCATAAACTGCACCACTAGTAAGTTGAGCCATACGGCCTGTTTCGAAGGTCAATGTACGACCTTGGAAATCAATTGATTTCCTGATTATTTTTTTATTCATTTTTCGGTGTAATTTATGGTACAGCTCAATAAAAAGTTCGCGTCTTTATTTGTCCAAAATTGTTTATTTGGAATTATGTGTAAGGTAAGTTAGGAAACAGAAAAAAAGTGTTTAAAGATAATACTTAAACAGTTTTGTTCAATTTCTTAACTTACTGCGCTATTTTTTAAAGTCTAGGACGATAAATTACTCCTCCTTTCTTTAATTTTTACTTATAAATTTTTAAAGCTCAAGCTTTTTGACGATCTCACCATATCGGGTTTCGTCTTTTTTCTTAAGGTAAGTAAGAAGGCGTCTTCTCTTGTTTACCATCGTGAGTAATCCTCTGCGAGAGTGATTATCGTGGTCGTGTTCCTTGAGGTGGTCAGTTACACTTTTGATTCTTTCAGTAAGAATTGCAACCTGAACCTCTGGCGAACCAGTATCACCTTCGTGAGTCTTATAAAGGTCAATAATTTTTGACTTTTTGGTTGTATCTATCATAGTCCTATAAATTAAGTATTTTAAAATTATATGTTAAATATAAAACTTGTCAGATTAGAATAATCAAACAAATTAGCTTCGAAAAACTTTCGCGTTTCAAAGTGGCTTATAATTTTAGCATATAAACCTTCGGGGCGCTATACCTCTTATTTAAAGTATAGCAATAGCGATTGTTATTTAGCAAAACAACAATTTATTGGAAGCAAATACCTTAGCTGTTCGTTTCGTTAAAGTCTGACTCGACCACCGTTGAGCCCTGATATATTTTGGGTTTTGATTCCCAATCGGAGACAGCTGATGACTGTTGATTGGCAGGAGTGTGATCGCGTACAGGTGCGACTCTTTGCGGCTGAGTGGCTTGCTGTTGATTGGGGCGATTTTCGTAATTAGATCCTTGTTGGCGGTTACGGTCGCGATTACGATTACGATCTCTATCTCTATTTCTGGCCTGTCTTTCCCTATCAAAATTTTGCTGGTTTTGGGATACATTGGGTTGTTGTTGGTGTTGAGTTTGTGGTTGGGCTGGTTGTGGGTGTGAATTTTCGGAAGGGCGATGATCTACACTTTTGGTGGAAAGTGCAGTTTTGTTGGCACCATTTGTGACAGCCCAAGTCGCAACTTCGAGGGTATTTTGGGTGAGATTGGCGACGGAAAAATTATTAGTTGCTGAATATAATCCTTGGAAAATATTAAACGCAAGATCTTCCCATACAGGAAGTTTGGTTGTTTCAATAACCCTTGCGACAATTTCTGAAATTGATTTTGCCTCTTGATCAATTATTGTTTTGTCTGTTCCGGTAGCATGGTTTGGATTATTAGAAATAACCAAAACAGGACTTTGATTAGAGCCAAATTCCGGAAATTTTGATAAAGCGGAATGCAAGTCTTGACCGAGAGCAATAATCAAATCAAAAGAAGAAGTTTCATATCCAAATGAGATTTCGCTGGCGTCAAATTTGTCGACATTTTCTCTTGGAAAAAGCATAAATTTGAGATCGTCCCCATCCACAAAATGTTTAACTCTTTTTAATTTTGGTACTGCGTTTTTTAGGGTAATAACAAAATTATCTGACGGAACAGAATTACTAAGCTGATCGATATCAAAAAAATTAGAGTCTCCAACTCTAGCTGGTGTTGGAGAAAGTAACGAAACAGATTGATTAACTTTTCTTAATGCCATCATTAGAGCAAGGCCTGCGGCTAAAATATCATTACTGTAGTTAGCGGGAATAAGAATAACCGTCTTTGTTCCTGGAATAAGAGCTGGTTCGATGGCGGTAGTATTAATTGTTTTCATTAGCATTTTTGGTAAGGCAGGGAAATGTTTATAAGTAACACTAAAGGCTTAGCAGGTTACTCCGAGATGAATTCTAGCTTATCGCCAATTTTGAAGTCAAGCGGAGGCGAAAGCAGCACACCGCACTCTTGACCTGCGCGAACATCGTTAACTTCTTTGGACCTTTGCTTTAGTGAAGCAACCTTTGCTTCTGTTAACACTTGTCCATTGCGGGACAAAAACAGATTCATGCCGTTTTTGAGAGAACCTTTTGTAACTTTTACACCAGCAATGCGTACACCTTCTATGGTAAATTCTGCGGTTATTTCTGCCACAGCTTTTATTTTTTCTTCCTCTTTTTCAGCCTCGATTGCTGCGACAACATCATCGATGTCATCAAGAAGTTCGTAAATAATTTTGTAGGGTTTAATAATGACACCTTCTCTAGAAGCAGATTTTTCTACATCAGCTGGGACCTTGACATTGAAGGCTAAGATTGGAGCAATGGCCGATTTGCTTAAAGTAACATCATTACTTGTCACGTCGCCCGTTGCGGAAAACAGTACTTGAACCTTGTTTGGAATATTTTTGATAATTGCCTCAAGTGAGCCTGAAACATCAGCTTTAACAATAATTAAAAAACTGTCTTTTTTGGCTTGACCGGCGGCGATTAAGTCGCCAGCCGAAACAGCAACAGGCTGGTTATCTTCTGTACCTTCTTCTTGGCTTCCAACAGAAACATTCGTAATTAAAGCACCTGTGTCAGGTACAAAACTAAGACCTGTTATTTCTACAGGAGTTGATGGTCCAGCCTCTTTGAGGATTGCGCCTTTGTCAGATGTAATTGAGCGAATTTTACTAGTCTTATCCCCTACAAAAATATCTTGCCCCGTTTTAAGTATTCCTGATTTGACGATTGCATGTGTAACAACACCTTTGTTTTTCGTCATTTCAGATTCGATAACAACTGCAGAAAATGGTTCGCTTGAGGTATCTATGAGATCGACCATATCGGAGACTAAAATAATCATATCCAAAAGATCGTTAATACCAAGCCCTGTGGTAGCTGAAACTTGAACAACCGGAACATCTCCGCCATTTTTATCAAGCTCAACGCCTGCTTTAGTTAGCTCGCCAAGAACTTTTTCGATATTGAGATTAGGAAGATCAATTTTGTTAAGAACAACGATCATTTTGGCCCCAGAATTGTTGATGTGTTTAATGGCTTCAATAGTCTGAGGTTTGACTCCGTCGTTAGCGGCAACAACCAAAAGAGCAATATCAGACGCCTGAGCTCCACGGGAACGCATAGCTTCAAAAGCAGCGTGACCTGGGGTATCGATAAAAGTAATTAGCCTGCCATTAAAATCAATTTGGTATGCACCGATTGCCTGAGTAATACCGCCCGACTCGCGAGCAGCAACATTAGCGGAACGAATTTTGTCTAAAAGTGAAGTTTTGCCGTGATCAACATGCCCCAAAACCGAGACGACCGGCGGACGATTTTTGATTGTAGTAACTGTGTCTTTTGGCATTATTTGTTTTTTTTAGGTTTCTCACTTTTGTCACTTGAGCTAAATTAAGCTTTGGCTTCTTCAGGCACTGGGTCAGAAGCAACTGGGGTGGTGGCATCTTCAACTGTTTCATCTGTAGCTGTTACGTCTTCAGTTGTTTCAGTATTTGCAACTTCCTCGGGAAGAGCAACTTCTACGGGAGCAGAGTCGGCTGCGACTTCAGTTGTGTTGACAGGCTCTTCTTCTTTGACCTCTTCAACTACTGCTTCGACTGGTTGGGGTGCTTCCTCGGCTTTTACTTCTTCAGTACTTTCTGCTTCAACAACCTCTTCTTTTTTGACATCTTGAACGATTGGGTCGTCTTTAAGCGAAGGCACTCTGGATTCAGAAGTTGTACCTGATCCTTGAATGTCGATTTTGTATCCAGTTAGCTTGGCTGCAAGGCGAACATTTTGTCCGTCTTTACCAATAGCTAACGATAACTGATCTTCAGGTACGGTAACGACAGCGGTTTTTTCTTCTTCATTAATGGTGACAACGATTTCTTTAGCTGGAGACAAGCTTTGTGCAATAAAGGTTTTGATGTCATCAGAAAATTGAATAATATCGATTCTTTCAGAACCTAGCTCGTTAATTACAGCCTGAATACGCACACCTTTTTGTCCAACACAGCTTCCAACTGGATCGACACCCATTTGATTACTCGAAACAGCAATTTTTGAGCGTTGTCCGGCTTCGCGAGCGATAGCTTTAATCTCAACTGCTCCACCAGAAAGTTCTGGAACCTCGGCCTTAATTAAACCTTCGAGCAGACCTTTGTCAGCACGAGAAACAATTATTTCTTCACCATGAGTGCCTTCTTTGATACCTACGATATAAAATTTAAGTCTTTGTCCTAGAGAATAGTTTTCGTTCTGCATTTGCTCTTGAGGAGGCATAATTGCTTCGGCCTTGCCAAGATTAACAGTAACGATTGGTCCAGAAATACGCTGAACTTGTCCACTCATAATTGTGCCTGTTTTGGTACGGAATTCGTCCAAAATGGAATTTTTCTCTGATTCTCTAATTCTTTGCAAAATTACTTGTTTGGCTGTTTGAGCAGCAATACGACCAAAACCAGCTGGGGTTACATTTTTGCCGTCTTTTTTGATTTGAACTTCACCTGTGGTCGAGTCGAGTTCAACTTCAACTTCGTTTTCTTCTGGATCAAAGTCTTTGTGATAGGCTGCGGCAATTGCAATTTTTATAGTTTCAATAACATCTGAAACGTCAATTCCACGCTCGGAAGCGACCTGATTTAAGGCTGCAGCAAATTCTGTTCGGGCAACAAAAGGGTTGTTATTATCCATATTTTTTTATTTTTTAAGGTTAGAATTAGAAACAAAAAAGGCAGACCACTTATTTATCGCGTGTCTACCCCACATTCCTGTTTAACCTTATCAAGGGTGTATTCTAGTCATTAAAGGCTTCGAAGTCAAATCAGAATAGGCGTGGTATATAATTTGCCAGAATAGCAGATAATTATGAGTTATACTCTTAAAAATTAAGACTCAATGAAAAAAACTGATAAACAAATACCTGTCCTACTTTATTATAAGTATGTAAATATCTCTAATCCACAGAAGGAAGTAATAATTCAGAGAGAATTCTGCGAAGCTAATAATATTACGGGCAGAATACTTGTTGGCTTTGAAGGTATAAACGGTACGATTGCGGGCATGAAAAAAAATACCGACAAGTATGAAACTTGGATGCAAGAAAGAGATGAGTTTAAGGATATTGAGTTCAAGGTAAGTTTAGGGTCTGAAGATACTTTTTCCAAGCTAAAAATTAAATTTCGTCCCGAAATTGTAACTCTTGGAGTTGAAGGATTAGATCCAAGTGTAAGCGGCAAAAGAATGTCGGCTGATGAGCTGCATAATATTTTGGGGGAGCGAAAAGACGATGTGATTTTGGTTGATATGCGTAACGACTATGAATCAGCGATTGGCAAATTCGAGGGAGCAACTTTGGCTCCAATACATAGATTCCGTGAACTACCTAATGTGATTGGCGAACTAAGTAAATACAAAAATAAAAAAGTTATTACCTATTGTACGGGTGGTATTAGGTGCGAAAAGGCTTCGGCGTTATTATTAAAGGAAGGCTTTTTGGATGTTTACCAGCTAGACGGCGGAATATTTAAGTACGCCGAAAAATACCCTGATGGATATTTTGAGGGCAAGTGTTTTGTGTTTGATAAAAGGATGGCGGTAAGTTTTAACCAAAAGAAGGAGTCGAAAATTCTTACTAATTGTAAATTATGTGGTAAAAAGAGCGATAATTATATTGATTGCGCCAACAAAACTTGCCACGACTTATTTATCTGTTGTGCGGACTGTGCAAGTAAATATAATGAATATTGCAGTGAAGAATGTAGAATAAAATGCCAAAATTAGCGAATAAATCTCAATTGGTAAATATTTCAAAAGGGATAAATTATTTGTTCGCTGTCTTTGTTGTTCTGTTGGCATCTTTGCTTGTTTTTCAAACAACGACCTGCCAAGGTTTAGTGGCTGTTGGCATGGCTGGAAAATCACCAATTATTGATATTAATAAGGTTTCTCGGGGATATACACTGATTACTCCAATAAGCCAAAGGTCAGACACTGGCGGGAAAAATGTGGTTTATTTGACTGACCTGTATGGCCAACCAGTTCATAAGTGGACTACAGAATTCGCCGCATTTTATAGTGTTTTAGACAACCAAGCTAATCTAGTTACTGCAATAATTAGCCCATTTGATCCCAAAAACTATCCTACTGGAGCCAGAACAGGATTGATTCAAAAACTCAACTGGAAAGGTGAAAAGATTTGGGAGTATAAAAACGATCTAATACATCATGACTTTGCAGTTTTGCCAAACGGCAATGTGGCGGTTACTGTTTGGGAAAAAATTCCAAAAACTATTTCTGACAAAATAAAAGGCGGTATACCTAATTCGGAATTTAAAGGAGAAATTTGGGGTGACAAAATAGTTGAAGTAGATAAGGATGGTAAAGAGGTTTGGAGTTGGAGTGCGCATCAGAATATGGATACAAATATTGATGTATTTCAGCCTTCGACTGCGAGGTCTACTTGGACATTACTTAATGGTGTGACTTACCTTCCAAAAGACCCAATTGAAGGCAAAGAAGCATATTTAATATCATTAAGAGGTGTAAATACCGTTGCAATAGTCAGAAAAGAGGACGGAAAAATAATTTGGAGAAGCCCAAAGGGAGCTTTTAGCGGCCAACATGATGCGACATTACTGCCAAATGGAAATATTCTGGCTTTTAATAATAATATCGACGCAGCTTTTTCTAATCCCCCAACTGGATCAAATATTACAGAAATCAATCCCAAAACTAACGAAATTGTTTGGCAACTGGATAATGGAGCAAAAGGTATTGAAAACAAAAGGTTCTATTCTTATCTAGTTGGTGGCGCTCAGAGGCTTCCTAATGGTAATACTTTTGTTGCAGATGGTTTGCAGGGACATATGTTTGAAGTGACCGCTGACAAAAAACTTGTCTGGGATTTAGTTAATCCATTTACCACTCCAGAAACAGGAATATTCCCGAATAATGCGATGTTTAAAGCAAAAAAATATACCAACGATCAAGTCGACTGGCCAACCAAACTAAAGAGTGATTTACCAAAAAGTGCTGAGGTATGTGAAACTCTGGATAGATTTATTTAGTACTTAACTTGCCATAATTAACCAATGTTTAAGCTGTTCAAAAACATAAAACCCAGTGTCTCATTGGTAACTTTATTGATACTGGCTACCGCAGTTGGTTTTGAAAAAACTGCTTGTAGTAGTTTTGACGCGGTAAATAGCTATGGAAGTTCGCCTGTTTTGAATAAACAAAAAACCTCCAACGGTTATGTTCTGATTAGTCCTTTCAGTCAAAAATCTGAAAAGGGAGAAAAAAATAAAATTTATCTTACTGACAGTTATGGTAGAGAAGTGAAATCCTGGGAAGTTGAATCTGGAGTTTTTTATAGCGTTCTTAAACCAAACGGAAACCTTGTCGTTTCTCAACAAAAAGACTTAGCTGGCGGTAAAACAGGGATTATTCAAGAACAGGACTGGAATAATAATATTGTTTGGGAGTACAAAAATGAAGAAATGCACCACGATTTTAAGGTATTACCGAATGACAATATTGCCTTAACACTTTGGAAAGAGATGCCGACAGAGTTGGCTGTAAAAATTAAGGGTGGTGTAGCTGGAACAGAGCCAAAAACAGGTATCTTGGGAGATAGATTAATAGAAGTGGATAATAATGGAAAAGAAGTATGGTCGTGGGCAGCATACGAACATCTTGATCCAATTCTTGATCCGTTTCCCGACTATTCTGCCAGAACGGCATGGACAATGATTAACGGGTTTAGTTATTTACCAAAAGATCCGATTGAAGGAAAAGAGGCATATTTATTAAGTCTAAGAGTAATAAATAAACTAATTATTGTTCGTAAGGAGGATGGTCAAATTATTTGGAAAAGTCCAGAGGGTATGGTAAGCGGACAACACGATCCTACGATACTCCCAAACGGGAATATTCTAGTTTTTAATAATAATATTGGAGAAATTTATAATACTCCCCCAGCTGGTTCAAATATTTTAGAAATCAATCCAAAAACTAATGAAGTTGTTTGGAAGTTAGAAAATGGACACAAAGGCTTAGAAAATAATCGATTTTTTTCCTATTTAGTCGGTGGAGCTCAAAGACTTTCGAACGGAAATACTTTTGTAAGTGATGGACAGCATGGCCATTTGTTTGAAGTAACTCCCGACAAAGAATTGGTTTGGGATTTAGAGAATCCTTTTTTGACTTCTAAGACAGGAATTTGGCCAAACAATGCGATGTTTAAGGCAAAAAAGTATACTGACGAGGATGTAAAATGGCCGGAAAAATTAAGTAGTAGTAAGCCTTTAAGCGGGGAGATTTGTGAGAAGTTAGGGAGATAGTATTTTTTTATTTTTTTTAATTAAAATTTATTTTAATTTCACTATTCACTTCAGCTCTTTGGCTTGCTAGCGTCGAGCACCTTGTTTTGCCGTCGCAAAACAAAAGGCGTTCACAGTGAAATATTGGACTAGTTGGTTTGCTTAACAGCAAACAGGAAAAACAGAAAAAGCAAACTGAGAGGATAGAAAAAGAGATCCAAGAAAATAGATTGAGGGATATGGGAGACAAAAAGACAAAAGGCGTTCACAATAAAATACTGGAGTTGTGAGTTTGCTTGACAGCAAACT
>CAYQLK010000003.1:0-50196 GCA_964418515.1 uncultured Gammaproteobacteria bacterium
AGGGGTTTTGATTTGGGGAGGAGGAAGGAATAGAGTCTATTACCTAGGCGAAACTAAAACTCGGAGGAGTGCAGTACTGTGGCTGACAAAAACTTCATCAAATTGTTCAGCAACGGCTCGCCAGAATGTCTGGCGATCATCGAGGAACTGACGAAACAAGGACGAGACTTCGTTGCCATATCGGCTGTGGCAACCGACGAATGGCCTGTGCCGAGAACGGAACTGTTGTATTTCACCTTCTACGGGTACAACAACATTCGGCGGTATCTACTGCCCGAACTCCCCGCAAGTTACGAGCTTGTAGCAGTTTCGTAATCATCCCCTGCGCCACCTTAAATAAGTGGCGCTTTAAATAGTTACTCGCTCGAAGTCATAAAAATTATGGCTCCACCAAATTTTTCCTTTTTCTCACTACGTCCTGCGAATCAGGACACCTGATTCTTAGGCGGCGCCTTTTTCTGTCTTTGTTGTTACCTGGTTCTCAAGAAATTTTTTGATCGGTGGAGCCTGGAGTGTCGTCGTCTATTAAGGTAGTAACTACGCCAGTTTGAGGAGTTTCTTTTCTAATGGTTGAGCGGATTTTTCTGGCAAGTGACCAGAAAAGACGAATTTCTTCGACTCTTAAAATATGCGTTAAGAATAAATAAACTGTAAAACCAGCGGTGGTAGAAATACCTGTAAGAATAATTAGATTAACGGTTTTGGTGGTGTCAAAAATAAGCTGATCAAGAAGTTTGATGGGGATGTACAAACTAAGGGCCATAAAAAATCCTGCGGTAAATATTTTGAATGCCGGAAGAAGTAGTTCGCGACGGGAGAATTTGCCAACTTTACGATCAAGAAAAATAATCAACAAGGTTAGATTGATAATTGCTGAAATCGAACCCGATAATCCCAATGCCCAAACGGGAAGGGTTAATATTTTGACAAAAATTAAGCTTAAAACAATATTTGTTCCGACAGAAATTAAGCCAATTTTTAGTGGAGTTACCGTATCGTGAAACGCATAAAACGCACGAACAATTAGCAATAAAACGCTTTGGGCAGCTATTCCAAACGAAAGTGTGGCGAGTGTTCTACCAGTTAGTACCGTTGCTGGCCAATCAAACTCGCTGGCACCAAAAATAAGTCTAACTAAAGGAATTCTTAGAACAATTAAACAAATTGCAGCTGGTACGACCAAAAAAAGCATTTGATGCATTGAGGTCAGAATTGTTTTCTTGAAAGCTTCAATGTTGTTTTTGGCATACTCAAGAGAAAGCGCTGGAAGTGCTGCTTGGGCAATTGTGGCACCAAAAAGTCCGATTGGAACAACATACAGGTGACTAGCAAAATTAAAAGCAACAACGCTTTTGGCAGAAATAATAGAAGCTAAAGCAATATCAACTGTTTCGTTTATTTGGGAAGCAAACATTCCAACACTACGAGGAAGACCGAGACGCAGAAGTTTGACGAGGCTTGGTTCTTTGAAATTGAGAACGAATTGATAATTAAAACCTGAGGCATAGATTGCTGGAACCTGAATCAAAAAATGCATAATTGCACCCAAAACGACACCAATGGCTGGACCATAAATACCGAGATTGTTGGAGAGCAGTACTGCGCCTAAAATAATGCCTAAGTTGTAGAAAACAGGAGCAAGAGCGGGAATCAAAAATCTTTGGCTCGACTGTAAAATTCCTGTAAAAAAACTAGAAACAGCTAAAAATATTTGGGAGATAATCATTACCCTTGTTAGGTTGACCAGAGTTGCATGTTGAGCTGGATCGGCAACTAACCCTGGAGCAATTAAAGCAACAAGTGGCTCAACAAAGATAAAACAAACCAAAGAAATTGCCACAAAGAATAAAAAGGCGATATTAATAATGTTACTAACCGTGCTCCAGAGTTTTTTGGCTTCTTGTTTTTGGGAAAGATCGGTAAAAATTGGAATAAACGAAACGGTAATTGTTCCAAATATCAAAACTTGAAAAATAAAGTCTGGCAGACGAAAAGCTGCCAAGTATGCGGCCAAATCTGGACCTGAACCAAAATATGCGGCAAGTAATCGGTCTCTGACTAACCCTAATATTCTGGAAGCCAGTGAAAGCCCCATAATAAGGAAAGCAGCTGAAAGAATTGATTTCTGCTTACGAAAAAGAAACTGTTGTGCCGCTTTGAGAGCTTTGGATTGCGATTGGGCTTTTGGCATCTGAGTTTTATTGGTTTTTGACATTAAAAATGTTTAGGGTGTAATTGTTTTGACGGCAAGATTGTATAGAAGCACTAGAATTAAGTATATAGCTTGCGTTTTGACAGCCTCAAGTGCTAGAATTGCGCAGCTTCGGAGTTAAAGTTAAAACTCTAAGGCAGTGAGTGCCTCTTAAGAATTACTCGCTAAAAATAATTTGAAATTCTGCTTCCAGCAAATTTCACTTTAATTTTAGCTATGTCTTCTAATTGGCATTTAATTTTATTTATAAAATTATTTAATTGAATAATGCCAATTATTAAGTCAGCGATTAAAAAAATGCGTCAGGACAAGGTCCGAACCGCACGAAATGCAAAAATAAAATCAAATATTAAAAGAGTTTTGAAGAATGTCCGCAAGGATGTTGCTAACCCAAAACTTGGATCTGAAGTTTTTTCAACTTTGGACAGAGCAAGTAAAAAGGGATTTATTTCTAAGAGAAAAGCCTCAAGACTCAAATCTAGAATGGCAAAAGCTGCTTCAAAAGTTAGCACAGCTACAGTTGCCAAATCTCCTGTTAAGACAACCAAAACGGTTGTTAAAAAATCCAAATAATTAGCTTAAAATAGTTTTTTAGAGGTTGCCAAAAGTCTCCTGCTTTGGTAAATTTACCCTATGAGAAAGTTAACTGCCTTGCCACTTGCGGCTGCAACATATTTAACCCAAGTATCTGGCGCATTTGCGGCTGGAACAACTCCAGCTAAGGTAGCTACCCCCTCCTCTTCCACAGCTAGTTCAACTTTGCCAAACACTGGCGTTTTTGAACCAACCGTATTGGTTTTTGTAGCTGCTGTAGGACTATTGTTTGTTGGGGCGTACTACGTAAATCGCGCTTTTTCGAAATAGATATTATTTTCCTATTTTTTGGGAACAGAATTGGTGAGTGACTAGAATTGAATAATTTTGGTTGCTTGCTTTTTTTGTGGAAAAAACTAGTTAGACGGAGTCGGCGTTGGAACTGGATAAAGTGTGTCTTGAATAAATTTGTGAATTTGATCAAGACTACCTGAAGCTGGGGTTAAAACGTACTGGAGACCGTAGGTATTCGAGATGGGTGGATTAATAAGCAGAGGGTTATCACCATCGGTTGAGATAACTGAAGAGGATATTTGCCCTGCTCTTGCCTGTTGGAATAATTCAAAAAAGTCTGGGAATTCTGAAGGTGAAATATTAGTGTCGATTGACTGACTAAAAGCATTGTAAAGTGAAAGAATCTTAGTTGGATTAAAAACCCCCTCGAGTGAGAAGATTTTGTCTTTGACTGCACTAATTACTTTTTCTTGACGTTTGGAGCGAGCAAAGTCGGAGTTTTCGTCATTAGTACCTTTTCTGGAACGAACATATTTAAGCGCTGTTTGTCCATCCATATGAGTAAGTCCTGCCTCAAAATGCAGATGCTCGTACCTGCAAGTGAAAGGGTCCTCGCCCTCTACTATTTGATTATTGGAATCAAGAAGCTTAACTCTTCCAACTCCATCTCCGTCTGTAACGGTTTCGTATTTTAGACCACACATGTTTTTTTCTTCGCCACTAATTGGATACATGTAATCATCGAAGGTTTGGTCGACTATGATATCGACACCACCAAGTTCGTCTATAGCTCTGGTAAAGCCATTAAAGTCTAGGCGAACAACATAGTGGATCGGTACACCTAATATCTCACTGACAGCGTCTGAGGCTTGAGTAATGCCCTGGGTTTTGCTTTTTTCAACACCAAACGCATAAGCGGTATTGATCTTGGCTTTTATGGAATCGACCCAAAAATCTCTAGGGATAGAAATTAAGTTAGTGTTTTTGGTGTTCTGATTGTAGGAAGCAAGAATAAGTGTGTCAGTAAGGTTGGGACCATCGTGGCCTTCCCCACCAGTACCAAGAATGAGGATATTGGTCCTACCTCGGTCATTAATTATATTTGGGCCAGAATTGATAATAGGATTGTTGAGAATACTCTGTGTGGCATTTCTTAAATGAGGAATAAAAAATGATGCTACTGCTAAAACAAAAAAACCAATTAATATCAGTCCAATTATTTTAAGTTTGCGAGAGGATTTTGCACTAACTTTGTCGGATTTTGTATGCGTACTTGCACTGATAACTTTCCCCCTTTTTTTAGTAGGGGTTGAATTAAGGCTTTGCATTATTTGCAGAGATTAATTATTTGGTTAAATAAATTGATATCAGTTGAAGCTTTGCCAACTAGAGCGCCGTCGATATTTTCTGCATCAAAAAAATCTTTAATGTTTTCAACAGTGACACTGCCACCATACAACACAGTCTGACAACCAGTTATTTCTTTGATTTTTGTAATTTTTTCACTTGCGACTTTACCGGTTAATGGCTGGGCACCTGGGTTGGTTGAAATTGATTCTTCCGGTTCGAAAGCCAAAACTAAATCTGAGTAATCCCCCAACCTTTCGGTGGTGAGTTCAGAATAATTACCACAGACTATTGGATGAATATTTTGCCCTCTTAGATTCTCAACTTTTAGCTGGATATCTTCGGCGGTAACGCCAAAAAGTCGGCGAGTTTCGGAGTGTCCAACAAGTGAGTATTTGGCCAAACCTTGGATGATTTCGGCAGGAACTTGTCCAGTAAAGGCACCAATGGTTTTAACTGAAACATCTTGAGCACCTAGGGAAATATTGCCAGAAACCGGCAAATTTGCAATTGCTCCAAGTACAGGGAAACTGGGACAGACAACAATTTCTAGAGAAGAATCGGAGATATTTGTAAACCAATCACTTGCCTGATCAACGGTAAGGTTAGCCTTCCAGTTGGCGACAAGCATGAAATTTTTCATAATTTTCAGACGAGATTATCTGAAAGAAATTTGTCGAATTTGTCTGGAGTGGTTGCACCAAGATGACGAGCAACTTCTACATCGTCTTTTAGAATAATGTAGGTTGGGATTGAAGCAACGTTGTATTTAATGGAGTCGTCAGGTGTTTCGTCGACATTTATTTCTACGAACTCTATCTTCCCATCGTATTTTTTCTTCATATCTTCAATAATAGGATGCATCAGTTTGCATGGGCCACACCACTCTGCCCAGAAATCAAGGAGTTTAATCATATTTTTAAAAAACTTAGAATACTTTTATATGGATAATAAGGAAATTTTAGCAGGTCTAAATACAGCACAACAAGAAGCGGTTAAAAAAACTGATGGCCCAGTACTGGTTTTGGCTGGAGCTGGGAGCGGAAAAACTAAGGTTTTGACTCAGAAGCTTTGCTATATTCTGTCCAACAAACTTGCCTATCCTTCAGAAATATTAATGGTAACGTTTACGAATAAGGCGGCAGCGGAAATGAAGGAAAGAGTTGTTAAGCTGTTGGGGGAAAATTCTGATTTGCCTTTTATGGGGACTTTTCACTCATACGGCGCGAGGTTTTTGAGAATTGAGGGTCAGCACACGGGATTATCTTCAAATTTTGTGATTTATGACGAAAAAGATAGTGTCGAATTAATTGGTACAGTGATGGAAGAGCTAAACATTGGTACCAAAACCACCAAACCCCAAGCTGTTAAATACAATATTAGTAGTGCAAAAAACGAAATGGTTTCGGCCAAGGAATATTTGGGATATGCCAAAGGTTATTTTCAGGAAACGGTCGCAAAAGTTTATTTGGGATACGAGCAAAAAATGCAGGAAGTGAACGCGGTTGATTTTGATGATTTGCTAAAAAAAGTAGTTGACCTATTAAAAACAAATTCCGAACTAAAAGAAAAATATTCCAAAAGATATAAATATGTTTTGGTTGATGAATATCAAGACGTTAATGCGGCCCAGTATCAATTAACAAAAATACTATCTAGTAAACATGGGAATATTACAGTTGTTGGTGATGCTTCTCAGGCGATTTATGCTTTTCGGGGAGCTGATTTTCGAAATATTGTTAATTTTGAAAAAGATTTTAAGGATGTGGAAGTTATCAACTTGGAGGAAAATTACAGATCAACAAACACGATTTTGTCTGCAGCTAATACAGTTATTTCGCAAAACAGAAGCCATCCAGTGTTAAAACTTTGGACCAAAAATGGACAAGGAGAATTAATTAGACTTATTCAAGCACCAGACGAACAAGCAGAAGGAAATATTATTGCCTCGGTCATTATTAATTCTGGAAGAGATTTTGATGACTTTGCAATCCTCTATCGAACAAATGCTCAATCTCGCTCAATTGAAGAGTCATTAATAAAAAGCGGCGTGCCATACAACCTTGTTGGTGGGGTTAGGTTTTATGACAGAAAAGAAATAAAAGATGTGTTGGCATATATGCGAATGATTGCCAATGAAAAAGATTTGGTAGCAAGGGAAAGAGTTATGAAATTGGGTAAAAGAAAATATCAGCAATTTATTTTAAGAGTCGATGAAATAAATAAAGAGCATCCGCCATCAGAAATATTGTCGTCGGTACTAGAGATAAGTGATTATCTATCAAGGTTTGATGAAAAAGACCCTGAAGAAGCAGGAAGGGTTGAAAATATTAGGGAGCTTTCTTCGGTGGCTGAGAAGTTTGATAACTTGGATGAATTTTTGGAAAATGTGGCGCTTATGGAATCAGGGTCTGACTTAAGAAAAAACGGTGAGCATACTTCTGAAGTGACATTGATGACAATCCATTCGGCTAAAGGGTTGGAATTCCCTGTGGTTTTTATGACCGGCATGGAAGAAGGATTATTCCCCCATTCCAGATCTCTTATCGACCCAGCACAGCTCGAGGAAGAAAGAAGGCTTTGTTATGTTGGGATGACCAGAGCAAAAGAAGTATTGTTTTTGACTTACACCTCTAATCGACTATATTTTGGCGTAAGAGGAAGTAGTATTCCGTCAAGATTTTTGGGTGATTTGCCGGAAGATTTGGTTAAAAATCTATCGTAGCTAAAAAAAGTTTAGAATAGAGAAAATGATTAGGATTGCACAAATAAAGGACAAAAAAAGATTTAGTGAGTCAGCAAAGCACGTCATGCAGAGTTGGGAGTGGGGTGAATTCCGAGAAAAGACAGGCAACAAAATATTGCGAATAATTGAAGAGAACGATAAAAATTGGAATGTTTTTTCTTTGACGGTACACAGTGTCCCAAAAACTAAGTTTAATATTGGCTATATGCCAAAATCCATTTGGCCGAGTGAACAAGTTTTGGTTTTTTTGGAAGGCTTGGCTAGAAAAGAAAATATTGTTTTTATAAAAATTGAGCCAGATGTAGAAATTGAAAAATTTAAGTTAAAAAAATCAAAAATAAAAATCTTAAAAAGTTCTAAAGATATCTTTGCAAAAAGTACATTTTTGGTTGATTTAACAAAACCTGAAGAAGACCTGTTTAGAAACCTTAATCAAAAAACCCGCTATAACGTACGCGTTGCCCAAAAAAATAATGTTGTGATTGAAGTTGGTGACAAGATTGATGATTTTGTAAAACTTCAAAAAGAGACTGCAAAAAGAAATGGATTTTATTTACACCCTGACTCGTACTACAAAACAGTTTTTGAGCTATTTGCAGAGAAAAAGATGGCAAAGATAATTAGTGCTAAATATAAAGGAAAAATTTTGACTTCTTGGATGTTGTTTATTTTTAAGGATGTTTGGTATTACCCGTATGGCGGATCTAGTTCTGAACAGCGTAATTTGATGCACTCGAACTTAGTTGCTTGGGAAGCAATAAAATTGGCTAAACGCGAAGGTGGAAAAGTATTTGATATGTGGGGAGCGTTGGGAAAAAATCCAAATGAAAAAGATCCTTGGTATGGATTTCACCGTTTTAAGTCTGGTTATGGCGGAGAGTTGGTTGAATATCCTGGAGCTTACGATTTGGTTGTAAATCAAAAAATGTATCTACTAATGAACACAGTTGATAAAGCTAGATGGATATTTCTTAGATTAAAAAAGAGGGTGGCTGCCTAGTCAAAAAAGACTAAACAACCACCCTTAGGGTTTGGGCAAAAAAGTTACCGCGCCTTGGCCTTGGCACCAACGCGATATTTCTGCAGGATTCGATCGACACCTTCGACGAGGGCGCGCTTTTGGAGCGGCTCCAAACCTGTGAAACCTGGAGTGACCAGGTGTTGATTTGGCTTGATCTGTTGGGCGTCCTGATGCCAACCTGGATAGTTTTCCAGCTCGAAAGCAAAAACTCCCTCGATCGCAAGAGCGACCTCTTCGACCTTATCGTCGGGAAGAAGCTGCCGGCGATCGTAAGTTGGCACAGGTCGAAGTGTGTTGATTCGGCCTTGATTCATCAGCCTCCAGATACTTTGGAGCCATGCCGTGACTTCTTGCACGGCTTCTTCGCGCCGACTTTCGACTTGTGTAACTTTCATGGCAAAAGTGGCTCCAGGGTGCGGATGATCTTGTCCTTCTGATCGGGACAGATTCGATCTGGGCGCATCGGCATGGGTTTTGACGGTGAGAATGGGGTGGTTGAAGGTGAGGTTCGGGTCGGTGTGGTGGATGGACTGGGCATGTCTTAAGTGTTTCCTCCTTTGAATGGTGAGCTTATTCGGTCTCGCTGTCTAACAGCTTCCAAGTGTCAGGATCGCCAAGGTGACGCTTGTCGTGTCTGGTAAAACGCCGATCAAGCGAAGGGTCTGCGCTGTCAGGAATTCCCAGATCAGGAAACTGAAATGCGCGGAGGAGGGCGAAGGTTTTTTTGAGTAGGCCGACTCCGATGTTTACGGTGCCGTCCATACTCATGTCTCCGGTTTTGACACGACTCTTGATCAACCAAAGATCCTCTTCGGTAACGAGAATTTCTTCATAGTTATCCTCGCACCCTTCATAAAAATCGCCGTTTATGGGAACAAGTTCATCATAAAGATGTCCCAGCCCCGAAAGGAGCGATCGATTTGGGTCAACCTCTTGGTATGCTGTTGATCCGCGCTGCTCAGGGTGAGCTGGTTGTGGAATACCATCGATTGAGTCCACAAGGTGGACGACTTCGTAGACGTTGAGCTTGAGTCCAAGGACTCTTACATTGTCAGACATTGATCCTCCTTGAAGACCGAGGTGTTTTTCTGTGCTTTAGGATTAAGGTGCCAGAAAGCGTTAACTTTTCTGTTGGCGGAAATTATATACCTAATGTCTAATTTAGGCTAATGAGGCGGGACAAATCTTATTAAAAGGACAATTAGTACAACTAAACTTGTCAGGTTTGGGAATGAAATTCTCGGACACAATTCCTTCTTTTACTTTTGTAATATCACTCATGGCTTTTTGATAAAGTTTTTCATCAGGTTTGCGTTTGGCATAAATATTATTTTCTACAAAATAAAGTCCGATTTCGTCAGCTGGGTGGTGATATTTTTCTTTGTAAGCCAGTGCATAAATTTTAAGTTGAATCGAGCTATTCACACGCTCTTTGGCTTTTTTCTCATCAACACCTTGTGATGTTTTGAAGTCCATGATGGTTGTTTTGTCTTTGTCGATGGTAATTAAGTCGAACCTTCCTGTAATCATTACTCCGTCGTATACAAGATTGAATTTTTCTTCGACTAACAAATTCTCGTATTGAGTGTCTTTTTGATTTTGGTAAAACTCACTAATTATTTGTTTGCCTTTGTTGAATAACTCTTCCCTGTTTTGGGCATTAAAAAATCCAACATCGGAAAAGTTTGATGTATAAACATTAATTAATTCTTTGCTTGTAATTGGAGTATGTGATTTTTTGGCGAGATAAAAAGCTTCTAGGGATTTGTGAACTGCAGTTCCGAGAACCATTGCTCCTGTCTGGCTTTTGGGAAGCTTGAGCAGGTAGTTATATCGGTATTGAAGAGGACAAGTTAAATAACTATTAATTGAATCTTGATTAAGTTTCAGTGGATGATTTGGTAACACTTTCTTTTCTTTTTGCACGACCATTAAAGGGAGCTGTTCGCTTGAAGCAAAGCGGCTGATTTTTTCAATTGCGTTAAGTTTGGTTGGGACGACTTCTAAATCTTGTTTGCCGAATGACTCCAAAAGAAATTGCGATGGTTTTTTTGATCTGGCCCCACCATAATCTTCTGCCCAAGTAAGAAACAGGTTTTCTTTTGCTCTGGTAACGGCAACATAAAAAAGTCTTCTCTCCTCTTGAAGATCGCTTTGTTTGGAATTATTTGCCGAATCTTCTAATAACTCGTTGGGGATACTAATTCCTTGAGACTTTGACCTTGATGGAAATCTATCAGAAACCAAATTGATAATAAAAACACTGTCAAACTCAAGTCCTTTCGACGAGTGAATCGTTAATACATTAACCGCCTCAAGTGATTGGTCTAGTGTTGCAGTAGTTGAGGTATCACCAGACTCCTCGAGTAGTACAAAGGTGGTGATGTAGTTAATAACTGAAGGGTCGATCGTCGAGCTGATAAATTCTGAAAGTTTTTCAAAAAGTTTAGAAATGTTTTCGATTTTTCTAATATCTTCAGTTTTGTTTGACTTTTGGTAAGTCTGAAAAACTTTGTGATCGAGCAAAAATGTGTATAAAAGTTCAGCAACATTTTTTTGTATTGCAATTGCAGCATATTTTTGTAAATCCGAAACTAAAGTTTCAATTTTTGTTTTTTCGGAATCGGGAATTTTTAATTCATCAAAGTTAGAAATCGTTTCGAGAAGCTCAAATAATTTAATGTGCCTATTTCGGGTATAAGCGGCCAGTTTAATCATTATGTCCGGATCAATACTGTAATATTCCGAAACACCTAGGTGATATAGACTCAAATCGTCTTCAAAGTTAGTTAAGGTTTTGAGAAAGAATATTAGATTTTTTACTTCGGGTGTTTGATATAACGAAGTCGTTCCAACGGACTGAACAGGAATACCGACATTTTCTAGGGCGCGAATAAAAGGAATGGCGTGACTTGCAGCTCTTGATAGTATGGCAATGTCGGAGTATTTTTTCCCAGATTTGTTTAACTCAATAATTTTTTGTGTTACTAGCTCTACCTCGTCACTTAATGTTGTGCCTCGTAGAATTTGAGGTTTGGTTTTGGACGTGTTAACAGCGGCTTCTAATTTTTTATTTATCTTTGCGGCAAACTCTAGCCGGTCGGGGTTATTGTTTTGAATGACTTCATAGGCTAAGTCTAGAATCCCCTGATTGGATCTGTAGTTTTTGGTTAAAACAAATTGTTTGGCATCTGGATAATTAGTTTTGAAAGAAAGAATATTGGAAATCGAAGCGCCACGAAATTTGTAAATAGATTGATCATCATCCCCAACTACGGTTAAGTTGTGGTGTTTACCACAAAGCATATTAACCAAATCGTTTTGCGCGAGATTAGTATCTTGGAATTCATCGACAAGAATATATTTGTATCTATTTTGATAGTTCGTAAGAATATTTGGATGTTCTTTGAAGGCAAGGCGAACTAAATATAGTAGGTCTGAAAAGTCGACAAAATTACCAAGTCTTTTTAGTTCTTCATACTGACTAAAACAGTTGGCAAGTTCAGTGAGTTTGGCTGATTCGGCAGAATCTTCAAGTTGGGAAACGTGCAAAAGTAGTGATTGACTGGTGATATTTTCATCTTTTAGGTTGCTAAAAAAAGAAGTCAAGTCGCGGAGAAACTTAAGAGGATTATTTACAGGTCTAAAATATTCAAGACTAAGACTATAAAGGTGAGACCTTAGAAATAGAATTTGCTGATTTTGAGTGAGTATTTTGTAGTCAGGGGACAGACCAACATCGTAGGCAATATCCCTTAGAATCGAGTCGGCAAAAGCGTGAAAGGTAAAAACCGAGATTGAAGAAAAAACATCAGGTAATAAATCATAGACTCGAAAATCCATTTCCTCTGAAGCTTTTTCAGTAAAAGTAAGGGCTAAAATTTCTTCAGGTTTAGCTAGTTTTTGCTCAATTAAATATGCGATCCTTCTGGTAATTACTGCTGTTTTACCTGTGCCGGCTCCGGCAATTATTAATACAGGACCCTCTGTTTCGATAACGGCATTTTTTTGCTCAGGATTGAGGTTTTTTAGGATGTCTGGTTTCATGTGCTACAATCATATCACTTGAAAGAAAAACACCAATGTTACCCGAAAGTTTAATTGTAATTATTTCCAGTTTAGTGTTAATTGTTGCTGTTCTTGCGATGTTTTTTTGGTTGTTTAAAAAATATTTCCAACAGAATTTTGAAGCCATGAGTGACAGGGCGATGAATAAAAATGTAAAGAATATTATCGAACTGGCAAAAAGCGAACTGTCGAGTGAGAAAGATTCGATAAACATCGATTTGAAGAATAAACAGGATTCGATCGAAAAATTAGTCAAAGGTTTACAAGACGAGATAAATGCGCGACAAAAAGAAATTAGAGAAATGGAACAAAATAGAAATAAGAGTTATGGAGAAATTGCCCGCGCAATAACCGATCATCAAAAAATTACTGAGGATTTAAAAATTACAACACAGAATCTTGGTCGAGTTCTGTCAAATAATCAATCACGTGGACAATGGGGTGAACATATAATTGAAGGCTTACTTGAACAGGCGGGCTTAATTGAAAATATTCATTTTTTAAGACAGACGCCTCTTGGCAACTCAGATGTGAAACCAGACATTACTTTGCTATTGCCTGGGAAAAAAGTAATCGCAGTTGATGTTAAGTTTCCTTATCAGGCAATTCAAAGAATGGTGGACGCGGAAAATATTTCCGAAAAAGAGTTAGAGAAAAAAATGTTTAAAACCGATGTTGCGGCCAAATTAAAACAAGTGGAAAAATATATCGACACGACTCGAGGGACGTTGGATTATGCAGTAATGTTTGTGCCGAATGAAGCACTATTTAGTTTTATTGCTAAAGAATTTGCCGATGTAATAACTGATGCTTTTAAAAAGAAAATACTAATTGTTTCCCCTTTTTCTTTTATACCGATTACTAAAACTGTTTTGGAAATGCATAAGAGTTTTACAATGGAAAACAGTCTGAGAAATTTAATGGTTATGTTTTCGGATTTTTCCAAGCAGTGGGGAATGTTTAAGGGTGAGTTTGAAAAGTTTGACAAGTCGATAAAGTCTTTAAGAGTAAATTACGATCAAATCAGTTCAACAAGATTTAAAGAAATGGATCGAAGGGTAAAAAAAATAGAAGGACATAGTGTTGGTCAAATTGAGAAGGACGAAGTAAAACTAATTGAGTAATATAGATATATCTACTCGATATAATTGTTACCTAAAGTGAAAAGACCTATTGTAGTTATTTGGCTAATTATTTTATTCAGCTGGTCTGGGGTGATTTGGATTGGAAAGTCCGGAAATGCGGAAAAAGAGAGAGATCACTTATTGCTATTTCTACTATTATTGCCAGCTTTGACTTTTTTACTCTCTTTTGTGGTCTTTTTGGTAAGAATATTAATAAGAAAAGGTCAAGATGAACGTGTAGTTTTTAAATCTAGTTTTTGGTGGACACTACTATTTGTTTCCGTTATCTTGATTGGCTGGTTTTTGAATACAAGAAAAATGCTGGATTTGGTATATGTAGGAATACTCCTAGGAATTATAGTTTGTGGAGGAATGTTTTTGAAACTTGGACTAAGACGAGGTTATTAAGGGGTTGAGTTTGGAATAATAACAATATCTTCTTGCCACCCATTGCTATTTGTATTTAAGATATTTCCATCATTATCCGTAACATGTATGTCTAATGTAACTGATTGAACAGGTAGGTTGGATACATCCCATTCATAAATATAAGGAGCCGAGTTAAGTGTTGTAAGTTTTTGCCATAAACCTTTTGTTTTGTAAAATATTTCTACCGACTTAACACCACTCTGATCATCTGAGGCCTCGACAGAAATAGTTACTTTGTTTCCGTAAATTACCGATCCTGTAGTAGGGCTTATTATTTTGCCAGTCGGGGAGGTTACATCGCCTGAGGTACTAGTATTATTTTTGTTTTTGGAAACGGCTTGATAGGTCAAAAAAAGAGCTAGAGAGAAAATAACCACTAAGACGATTAGGCCTATTTTATTTATGTTTTTTGACTGTTCTTTTTTTACTAAAACCTTTTCTTCTGAAAATGGTTTTGATTTATTGGGTATCATTTGGATAATTCTTGTGTATTTTATCATTTACTGGCAGAGCTGTAATTAGCCATAATTACGCAGGATGTTTTTGCTATAATTTGACTTCGAAAGAATACTTCATGCAAAAGGAACTTAAATCCCAAAAAAATAAATTGCCACTTTATAAAAAACACAGGAGAAGTATTCCTGAAAAAGTGGCGTGGGGTACTCTTTGGTTAATCTTCCCACCTAAAGATAGGGTTTTTAGAGGAACACTTTTTAGAGTATCAACTTTTGTTTTTTTAGTTTTGGTTTCGATGTTTTGGTGGATAACTAAAGATCTACCAACAAAAAACCTTACTGAAAGAGACATAGATTTAACTACAAAAATTTATGACCGTAACGGTAAGCTTCTATATAATATATATGCTGATAAAAATCGAACGTTATTGCCTTTTGACCAAATTCCTCAAAATATAAAGAGTGCAACAATTGCCATTGAAGATAAGGATTTTTATAAACATAAAGGTTTTGATATTTTGGGAGTGATTCGAGCAGCAACTTCTATTGCTTTTAAGCAAGAGCTACAAGGTGGATCAACAATCACACAACAACTAGTAAAAACTGCTTTTTTGTCACCTGAACGAAACCTTACTAGAAAAATTAAGGAATTGTATTTGGCGTATCAAGTTGAAAGTAAATTTAGTAAAAATCAAATACTTGAAATGTATCTAAACGAGGTGCCATATGGAGGTACGGCGTATGGCATTGAAGCTGCGTCGCAAACTTATTTTGGTAAAAAAGTGAGCGAATTAACTCTTGGCGAATCTGCTTTGATTGCCGGACTACCTCAAAGCCCAACAACTTACTCCCCTTTTGGAAATAACCCAAAATTAGCTAAACAAAGGCAAGCAGAAGTACTAAGAAGAATGGTTGAAGACAAAACAATTACTGCAGAAGAATCTGAAAAGGCGATTTCAGAAGTGTTGATTTTTTCTCAGCCAAATATTGATATTAAAGCACCACACTTTGTGCTTTTTATTAAAGATCAACTTGCTCAAAAATATGGTGATAAATTAGTTGAACAAGGCGGATTAAAAGTAACGACTACTTTGGACTTAGACATTCAAGAGACTGCACAAGATGCGGTTACAACTGAGGTAGCTAAATTAAAAAACTACAATGTTGGAAACGGAGCTGCAATGGTAACCAATCCAAAAACTGGTGAGATATTAGCAATGGTAGGTTCGAGAGATTATTTTGATACGGCTAACGACGGGAATGTGAATGTGACAACTTCTCTTAGGCAACCTGGGTCTTCGATTAAACCAATTAATTATGCGGGCGGACTAATGAATGGGCTTACGGCAGGAACAGTTATTGTTGATGGTCCAGTTACATTTAAGGGTACTCCACCATATACCCCAAAAAACTATGATGGCAAATTCCATGGTGCTGTAACTTTTAGAAAAGCACTAGCTAACTCATACAATATCCCCGCAGTTAAAGTCTTGGCATACAATACCGTGCCTTTTATGTTAGAGCTAGCTCAAAAAATGGGCATTACTACATTTGGTGATCCTTCAAGATATGGGCTTTCGCTGACTTTGGGGGGTGGCGAAGTAAAAATGATTGATATGACAACAGCTTTTAGCGCCTTTGCAAATAAGGGCATTACCCATGAAGCTTACGGAATTATTAAAGTTGAAGATAAAGATGGAAAAATTTTAGAAGAGCATCTGCCTGAGAACGGCAAACAAGCAATTCCGGAAGAGGTCGCATTTATTATCTCGCATATTTTGGCAGATAACCAAGCCAGAGCTGACGCTTTTGGGACAGGGAGTCAATTAAATATTCCCGGCAAAGTGGTTTCTGTAAAAACTGGGACGACGGATGATATTCGTGATAACTGGACAATTGGATACACACCTTCTTATTTGACTGTGGTTTGGGTCGGCAACAACGACAATAAACCATTAAACAGATCACTAACATCAGGCGTAACAGGAGCCGCACCAATTTGGAATAAAATTATGAAGAGTTTACTTAAGAATAAAGAAATAGAAACCCTTGTAACACCAGAAAATGTTGTTTCAAGAGCGACTTGTGTGGGTATTGGAGAAAAGAAAGATGATGGAACGACAAGTTGCAAATCTCAAATCGAATTTTATGTTAAAGGTACTGAGCCTAAAAATGAAGAAGGTAAGTTTGTGAAAGGCGATGTTTGGTTTGATCCAAAAACAAGAAAAATTGTACAACCAGGAACAGCTGAGGCAATTGAGAAAAAAGATGCAGTTGTAGTAACAGACTTTTATCAACCAGGCGAAGGATATTGTATAAATTGTGTTGAAGAAGATAAACCGGAAGACCAACAATAATAATGAAAAATAATTATTTCTTAACTACTGCAATTTCGTATGCTAACGGGTCACCGCATATTGGACATATTACTGAAGCGGTGATTGCTGACGTAATTACCCGATTTCGAACAAAGTTTCTTAATGAAAAAGTATTTTTTTTAACAGGAACAGATGAGCATGGAGTAAAAATTAAAGAGGCTGCAGAAAAATCTGGTGAGGATATTCAAAGTTTTGTTGACAAGATTTCAGACGAATTTAAGGTGGCGTGGGGCGAAATGGATATTGATTATTCGAGATTTATCAGAACTACAGATAAAGACCACGAAGAAAAAGTGATCGAGTTTTATAAAAAACTACATGAGAATGGATATATTGATAAAAGACCATATGAAGGTCTTTATTGTGTGGGGTGTGAAAAATTTTATTCCGAAGAAGAATTGGTCGAAGGATTGTGTCCTGACCATCAAAAACCACCAATAAATTATAAAGAGGAAAATTATTTTTTTAAGCTTAGCAGTTTTGAGGAAAGATTAATTAAGGAAATAGAAAACGATGATATTACAATCCTCCCTGATACAAAGAAAAATGAAATATTGGGCAAACTTAAAAAAGGCCTTGAGGATATTTCTGTCTCAAGAAAATTAGACTGGGGAATTAAACTTCCATTTGACGATAGTCAGGTTGCTTATGTTTGGGTGGACGCGTTAATAAACTATTTGACTTATGGAGAGAGTGAAAATATTTGGCCGGCAGACTTACATATAATTGGCAAGGATATTTTATGGTTTCATACTGTTATTTGGCCTGCGTTGCTTTGGGCAGCAGGATATGTGGCTCCAAAGTCTGTTTATGCACACGGTTTTTTTACGATTGAGGGAAAGAAGATTTCAAAATCCCTTGGCAATGTCATTACTCCATCAGAGATGATTACTAAACTTGGGTCTAGTGATGCGGCGAGATTTATTTTATTGTCATCTTTTAGTTTAAGAAACGATGGTGATTTTTCTTGGGAAAAAATTTATGAGAAATATAACAATGTTTTAGCAAATAGCTTGGGTAATTTTGCGTCACGACTAGCAAAACTTTCAAATGATTCTCAAATAACAAACATTGAACTCCCAGAAGTAGACAAGCTGGAAATCAATCGATTAAAGAAATATATAGAAACACAAGATATATTTGCGTATTGTGAATATTTAGAAACAGCGATGTCCGAGCTTAACTTGGAGTTCGATCAACAAGCCCCATGGAAAAAAGAGGGTGAGGGAAAAAAACAAACATTGTTACTACTTATTACAAAATATTTAAAAATTGTTTTGCTTTTTGAGCCAATTATGCCTAACAAGTCAAAGGAAATAATTAGTGTATTTGTGAACACAGAAATTAAACCCATTACTAATCCTATTTTTTTAAGAATTATTAGCTAAAAGGTGTTAATAGATACTCACGCTCACCCAGAACAAGTCGAGTTTGATAATGACAGAAATAAAGTTATATCTGATTCATTCCACTCTGGAATCGAAGCGATTATTGCTGTTGGAACAAGTATTGAAAATACGAAAAAAGTAATTGAACTTTCAGAAAAATATGCAAATATCTACCCAACAGCAGGAATACACCCAACTGATGGCGGTGATGAAACAAAAAATAAATATAAAGAAGAATTTGAAAAAATCGTGGATACTTATAAAAAGAAGATTGTTGCAGTTGGTGAATGTGGGCTTGATATATATATTGAAGGAGAAAGACCAACCTCAAATAAAGATGTATTAAAACAAATAGAATTATTTGTTTTTCAATTACAAATTGCAAAAAAATATAATTTACCAGTGATAATACATTGCAGAAATGGCTGGGACAGGGTGTTTGAAGTATTAGACAAAAACAATATTAATAATGGTGTTTTTCACTGTTGGACTGGTAATTTGGATCAATTAAAACAGGCTGAAATTAGAGGATTTTATGTGGCATTTGGTGGAATATTAACTTTTAAAAATGCAGGTGAAATAGTAAATTCTGCAAAAAAAATTGACATAAATAAATTAGTATTAGAAACAGATAGTCCTTTCTTGGCACCTGAGGGATTAAGAGGAAAAAGAAATGAACCTAAAAATGTTAGAATTGTCGCCGAGTTCATAGCTAGGCTAAGAGGAGTAGAATTAAGCTATATTGAAGAAGTGACCACTACAAACGCTAAAAGGCTTTTTAATTTGAAAATATGATTGGTGAATGGATTGCAAAATATGTAAATAATCATGACAAGTCAGTGCATCGAGCGTTGGAAATTTTGCCTGGCGCATTTAGTTGGACTTTGATCCTCTTTCCTTTGTGGGGATCGTTTTGGGTCCCTCATTATGTGGCTTACTTTGTAATTCTATTTGATATTTTTTGGTTCTATAAATCTGGCACCCTAGCAGTAACAGTTGTTTTGTCGCATATCAAAATTAGAGCAGCAGAAAGATATTCATGGATGAATGATCTTAAAAAACTTCCTGATTGGAAAAAAATTCATCATGTAGTGATTATTCCAACTTTTAAAGAGCCTGAATTAACATTAATTAGGGGGATTGACTCTATTGCTGAGCAAGATTTGAACCCTAAGCAAATAACTGTAGTACTAGCTATGGAAGACCGTGAGACGGGAGCACTACAAAAAGGTAATGCACTTAAGAAAAAATACGAAGGTATCTTTGCCAACTTTTTTATAACTATTCATCCTGACATAGAAGGTGAAGTGAAAGGTAAATCATCAAATGAGGCATGGGCTGGAAGATGGGTAAAAAAAGAACTAATTGATCGACAAAAAATGGATATTGAATATATGACCGTGACAAGTAAAGACGCTGATTCAATAATGCATAAAAAATATTACTCATGTCTTAGCTATAAGTTTTTGACTAATCCAGATAGACATTTCAGATTTTGGCAGGCGGCAATAATGTTTTACTCAAATATTTGGAGAATTCCTGCACCAATTAGAGTGGTCAATACCTTTTGTACTTTGTGGCAGACTGCTCAACTGATGAGAAAGGATCGAATTATTAATTATTCAACCTACTCACTGTCAATGAAAATGCTTCATGAGGTTGACTATTGGGATGTTGATGTAATACCTGAGGATTACAGGCTATTTTTTAAGTCGTATTTTAAGCTTAACGGCAAGGTTGAGGTTGAACCAGTGTATTTGAGCGTTCATGCAGATGCGGCTGAAGCTAACGGTTACGTTAACACAATGATAAACCAGTACGAACAAATGAAACGATGGGCATGGGGAGCCTCAGATGATGCGTATATTATTAAAAATTGGATGACAAACCATCAGATTCCATTTTGGACACGAACAATGAGAGTGGTGAAAGTACTTGAAGACCACTTTTTGTGGCCAGTTAATTGGTTTGTAATTACACTTGGAGCCAATATTCCGCTGGTCTTGAATCCGGAATTTTCTCAGACCGTACTTGGGACAAACTTACCAAAAATCACTTTTGGACTAATGACTTTGGCCTGGGTATTTTTGATTGTTATGATTATTGTGGATCTAAGGCAGAGACCTAAGTCTGATGTGCCTATGTCGCCAATTAAAAGACTGCTTATGCCTTTTGAATTCATCCTTATGCCTGTGACAGGATTATTCTTTTCAGCTCTCCCTGGACTCGATGCGCACACGCGCTTAATGCTTGGTAAATATATCGAGTATCGAGTTACAGAAAAAGTTTAGCCGGTCGAAAGAATGATATATTTGAGTAAGGATTCTATATTCTGCCTAGATAAATGACAAAACCAAAAAGTCTAACGCTCAAAATTGAAATTTTACTAGTTGCTGCGTTAGCATTTGTTTTCATATTAAGAATTCCATCGCTTTTTGAACCGTTTTGGTATGGTGACGAAGGTATTTTTGCGGCTGTGGGGCACGGACTAAATAAAGGACACATGCTTTATCTGCAGACCTGGGACAATAAACCCCCAATGATTTATTTATATTACTCTGCAATTTTTAGAATTTTTGGCGAGTCAATGTTTTGGATAAGGATGATTACCGCCATTTGGGTAACACTTACTGCTTTGGTTGTGTTTGATATTGTTAGAAGAATTTTAAGTGATAATAGAGCTTTGGTTGCTATAGTCGTATTTGGAATACTTACTTCCCTACCGGTAATTGAAGGTAATTTGGCTTTAACAGAAATATTAATGTTGCTTCCAACTGCTTTGGGGTTTTGGTTAATTTTATTAAAGAACAAGGGACTATTTAAGAATTTTGACGATGTCTTTATATATTTAATAGCTGGCGCTTGTTTTTGTTTTGCATTTTTGTTTAAACAGATGGCCATATTTGACTCAATTGCAGCAGGAATCATAATTTTGACGATGCAGGATAAACCGATTAAAAGAGCAGTTAGTCTAACTATTGGTTTTTTGACTGTTTTTGGAGTTGTGGCTTTATACTTTTTGCTGAGAGGAACTTTGGGTGACTTTATTTTTGCCGCCTATACATATTATTTTATTTATTTGTCAGAAGGCCCAGGATTACCAAAATATTTTATTGTTTTTAAAGTATTACCCGCAGCAATCGCTTCGCTTTTTCTTTTTTATAAATTATTTAGCGGTAAAAAGGTTACATTTACAAATGTTTTTTTGATGTGGGTATGCTTTGCTTTAATGGGAAGTATTTTTTCAGGCAGACCTTATGGGCATTATTTAATTCAAATAGTATTACCATTAACAATATTACTAGTCGGACTTAACTTTAGGAAAATAAAATTTTTGGATGTGGCCGTATCGGCTGTAATTATAGTGATAGCGATTTTTGTTTTAAACAAGGCGTTCGGACTTAGTAATTTTCAGGGCGATGTATTAAGAACTGGTTATTACAAAAATTTTGTTGAGTTTGCAAAAGGCAACAAAACATACAGACAGTACAGTGACAGTTTTGACAGTAACGCCTACAAACTAAGAAGCGTTTCTGAATATTTAATAACAAAAGGCTCATCAAATGAATATGTCTATATATGGGGGGACTATTCTTGGGCGTATGTTTTGGCTGATGCAAAGGAATCAAGTAGATATGTTACCTCTTTTCATGTACGCGGGCTTCCAAATGGGGACAAAGAAGTTATTGAAAGTCTAGAGAGAAATAGGCCAAAGTTCATTGTTAAAACTCCTAATGCAATTGGAGGCTTTGAAGAACTTGATGGGTTTATTTTGAAATACAGGTATAAACTTATTAACACGATCGAAGGCTCGGAGATATTTGCTATTTAGAGTTTTTAATCTACAATCTATAGCATCAAAAATAGGATGAAAACAAAAGTAAGACCATCAGTCAAAGTAACACATTTTCGATTAAAGGACGTTAGACAGGAGTGGGATGAGGTTGACGCGGATAAAATAACTAAAATAGTTTTTTTAATTTCTGCGGCTATATATTTACTTACGTTGGGTTTTTTTCTTTATAATCGCAAACTGCTTCCACCAGAATTGCCTATTTTTTATTCAAAACCTTGGGGTCAAGAACGACTGGCTCCCTCTGATGCAATATGGATACCTGTTTTGATTGGTATGGTACTACTAATAATTAATGGATTTTTGTCTTTAAAAATATATTCCAAAGAAAAATTTTTGCAAAAAGTTATTGCTTGGACAAATTTGGCTACCACAACGTTAATATCTGTGACTTTAGTTAAAATTATGAGGTTATTTGTTTAATTATTTAAGTGATAGAAATTTTGTCTAATCAATTATTTTTAGGTTTTTTCTTTTCACTTTCTGTAACTTTGTGCGTTACACCTATTGTTATAAGGTTTGCGACGAAATATGGTTTTGTGGACGATCCAAAAAAACACAAACACCCAGCAATACTTCACACAAAAATTATTCCGCGTGCAGGAGGATTAGCGATAGGAGTAGGAATAATTTTAGCGATTTTATTTTTTATTCCAATTAATAAACAAATTGTTGGAATTATAATAGGCTCGATTATAGCGATTATTGTCGGAGTTCTTGACGACAAGTATGACCTTAATCCATATTTAAGGTTTTTTAGTAATTTTTTAATTGCAATTATTGTTGTACTGTCTGGAATTGGAATATCTTTTATTACAAATCCCTTTGGGGGAGTATTTAGACTCGACGAGCTAATAATTAGATTTGATTTGTTCGGCCCACACTCGATAATTGTTTTGGCAGATATGTTTGCAATTCTTTGGATTGTTTGGGTAATGAATATGCTTAATTGGTCAAAAGGTGTAGATGGTCAACTTGCAGGAATTGCAGCGGTGGGTTTTATTGTGCTTGGCGTTACAAGCTTAAGGTTTGCAGAAAATGACCCTTCACAAACAATTGTGGCGCTTTTGGCTTTTATTGCGGCTGGTGCATCATTAGGTTTTTTGCCGTTTAACTGGCATCCCGCCAAAATATTTCCAGGATACTCTTCGACGATTTTAGGTTTTTTGATAGCAGTTTTATCAATAATGTCTGGAGCTAAGGTAGCAATTGCAGTTTTGGCTATGGCTGTTCCTCTATTAGATGGCCTTTTTGCCATAGTGCGCAGGCTGCTTATGAAAAAGTCTCCATTTTGGGGAGACAAGCGACATCTACACCATCATTTGATGCGATTAGGGTGGGGTCATAGAAAAATTTCTTTATTTTATTGGACAGTCTGTGCTATTTTAGGGTTAATAGCATTAACCACGAGTGGCGTCGAAAAGCTATTTGCGGGACTATTAGTGTTTTGTGCCATTATCGCAGCAATCCTTTGGATAAACTTAATTATTTGGTCAAAGGAAGATCTATAGATTTATGTTAATTGCAATTATTAAATCGGTTCGCCCAAGACAGTGGTTAAAAAACTTTTCACTTTTTGCGCCTATTGTGTTTGAGGGAACTTTGTTTTCAGAAGGAAATATTTTAAGGCTAATTTATGGCTTTTTTGTATTTTGTATTTTGGCATCATCAATATATTTACTTAACGATGTCGTAGACATCGAGCTTGATAGACAGCATCCATTTAAGAAATTTCGCCCGATTGCAAAAGGAAGCTTACCAGTTCCGATAGCTTTACTATTATCAATCACTGGAATAGGATTAGTTTTTGTTTTTGGGTATATTTTGTCTCCATATTTTTTAACAGCTTGTTTACTTTATCTTGGACTTCAACTTGCTTATACATTTTATTTAAAAAATCAGATTTTATTAGATGTAATGGTCATCGCTTCTGGTTTTTTAATCAGAGTTTATGCAGGAGCTTTAATAGTTGAAGCACACGTAACCGTTTGGTTTTTGCTAGCTGTGCTTTGTTTGTCTTTGTTTTTGGCAATTGGAAAAAGACGATCAGAACGAACTTTATTATCAGGGGCTGCCAAAATTGACGATGTGAGAAAAACATTAAAAGGATATCCAAACAGTTTACTTGACAGTCTTACGATTATGTTTGCAACGGCAACATGGCTCTCGTATGCAATGTTTACTTTTTTACAACCACCCGTTTCTGCTGATATAAAACAGTCTTTAACTTTTTTAAGTAATTATTTACCTGAAACACTAACCAATACATCTAAGTGGTTAATGATTACCATACCTTTCGTCATTTATGGAGTAATGAGATATTTGTATATTATTTATGAAAAACGCGAAGGTGAGTCACCAGAAAGAGTTATGCTTTCCGATAAACCAATTTTGATTACGATAATTTTGTGGAGTATTACCGTTTTGACAATAATTTACGCAATTTAAAGATTTTGGATATATTCACTTGATACCCAGCCCGTTGTTAGCTCGTCAATTTTAATCTGAGCAAAGTTATTATTTAGCTCCAAAACTTCAAATTCTTGCCCTGGTAGGACTTGGGTGATTTCTGTGGAATTAATATCAGGATTTTCTCTGACTCTTAGAAAGCCGGTTGGACTGTCTTTAATCATAACTTTTGGCAAAGGATTAGTTTTTGGACTATCAACTGTGGCCAGCTGAGAATTAACGATTACTGAGTAATTTGATTGAATATGAACACGAACAGATCTTTCAACGAAACCTTCTTTTTTGACCGTAACCCTGTGATCCCCAAGGCTAAGATTGTCAATATTTATTGGAGTGTTTCCTTTAAATTCGCCATCAATAAATACGTGAGAAGCTACTGGAAAAGAGATTACTTTAAGACCATTTGTGCCTCTTGCAAGACTAACCGTCTCACCTTGTGACTTTTGATCTTCGAGAGATAGCTGTCTATTGATGATACTAAGTGTGTTGGGTAATAGCTTTAACTCTTCGACGTGACCACCAGAATTAGTCTGAATATTAATTTGATAGGTTTGATTGGCTGACAGTTGATCTGAAAAAAATGGAGTTTGGCCAAAATCTGTTCCATTAATTATAATTTTGGCTTGTGGGTCAGAAGTTATTTGAAGCGAGGCTTTCGTGCCTGAAATTGAATTGCAGCCAAATATAGGTGTAACAAATAATAATAAAGAAATTAACTTGAAATATTTTGCCATAAACGTAGACAGATTTTACATAAAATGTACCTTGATTGACATCTCCAGATTTGACTTTTCCCCTTTTTTCTGATATTATAGGTCGTTCATATCTCTATTTTTGGAGGTAATATTATGAAAAAAACAACAAATAAGAGACCGAAAAAGCCTCATTTATCTTTGCCTTGCGCGAGCTGGATAGCTTCGCAGGGCTTAAAACCACTCCCCTTCATTAGAGAGACAGCCAGCTTAATAGTCAATAAGACTGTAAGTTTATTTATGTTAATTATTATAGGTTTTCTAAAACTTGTAATTAAGAATTATATAAAAATAACTGCCTTCCCTCATAAAAGAATCAGTATTAAATACGGTTTAATGCTGTCAATTTTTATGGTTATTTTTGGTCTTATTTCTATTGACCAAAGCCAAAATAAAAAACAGGAACAAATTGAAATTGTTATAGCTGCTAGCGAAGAAAAGAATGAGTTTGGACAAGTGTCTAATACAATTGGCTGGGAATCATGGGATGAAGATTTTATTATTCCTGTTGGCGGATATAAAAGCCAAGGATATCGCCGCGGACATAGTGGTATAGATTATGCGGCGGAAATTTATAGCCCTGTTCACCCAATTACAGCTGGTAAGGTTGTACATGCCGGATGGGAAGCTGGTGGTTATGGAATAACCGTCATTGTTGACCATGGCCACGAACTAATTGCTAGATACGCACATCTTGCGAACACTAGCGTAAAAATTGGTCAAGAAGTGAGAACTGAAGACACACTTGGTGAAGTCGGTTTAACCGGACGAACTACTGGTCCTCATGTACACGTAGAAATTTACGACCAAAGTCAAAATATTAACCCTGAAAATTTTATTCCGCTTGCAAACTAAAACACCTCTTATCGAGGTCTGAGCTTACGTATTTTGGGCATAAATTCGTAGTTTTCTTTGCTTTGTTTGTGCGATTTTTTGGGTAAATCCATATCTGACAGTTCTTCAAATAAAACTTTAAGCTTTATTGGATTGGCGACTTTTTCCATGACAATTGCGTGTTTATCGTAACCCGCGGTAACAATATCAAGATCGCCAGAGTTATATAAAAATCTCTCAAAGAAAGATTGTTCAACTGTGACGTGCGTAACCCGATTAATTGGAGCGGATGTTATTTTTTTTGAAAAAATACCTTCGATAATAATAAATCGTCGGTTTGTAATTGCATAACTTATCTCACGATTTTTTCTTAAAACTCCAAGTAGCTTGGGAAGGCCAAGCAAAACAAAGGCAAAAGGTAACCAAATGATTATTTGGATAATGTAGTACCTTTGGCTGATACCACTAAAGTATAAAACCTCCTCGTTTTTAATTAGGTATTTTTTAAGTTTTTTTAACGATTTTGGTTTGGGCTTTTTGAAACCGAACTTAGTAATGTCCATGCTTCTTATTATAGTAGAGGTTTTGCTCTACTGGTTAAAACTTACAAGGTTAAGGAGTAATATTTAGTCGGAAAAGTCGGCATTTAAAATAATCGGACCTGGCCTAGGATCATTTTCGGTAATATTTGAGTCAAATGATTCAAGGGTAACAACTAAAGAATCAAAGCTAACAAAATTGGTGTTGGGCAAATTAAATGTAAGTGTGTAAAATTCCCCTTCTTTTTTAAGCGCGCCTAATGGTTGGACAAATGGTGCAAGATCAATATTCCTTTTGTAAGACAAATTATTAAAAAATGTTCCATATTTTTCGTCCAGGTCTGAACTATTTGTCCTGCCTGGTCCACCGTTTAAACCAGCGTCAACAAGATATGCGTTTAAAATTGTCTTTTCGGGTAAAATTAGATTTTTGAGATCAATATTAATTTTTAGTTGGCCGTTTTCAAAATCAATTTCAGTATTACCACTAATACCATCAAGGTTAACTGTTTGCGCTAAAGCGGTTTGATTAAGTTTAAAATCTTTGCCATTAATGGCATTTTTGATTGTAATATTTTCCTCAACAGAAATGTCTGGAACTCTGGTCTGAGAAAATAAATAACCAAGAATGATACCTATAAAAATTAGGGCAAAATAAACTACAAACGAAAACCGATTAATTGTCGTTTTTTTGCCTTTTTTCTTAGCCATGAATTGAATATTTTGAAGGCAGATTTATTTTTAAAAAAGCTAAATAATTAATCCAAAAGATGGTTAATATTTAATTTCTTGGTTTGTAGAATATCACAAACTACATTCCCATATCGCCCATACCGCCCATACCGGACATTGGATTTTTGTTTTCATCAGCTTTTTCAGCGACTAAAGCTTCGGTGGTGATGACCATTATTGCAACCGAGGTGGCGTTCTCAACTGCAGACCTTGTAACTTTTGCAGGATCAACAATACCTGAGGTAAGCATTGATTCAAACTCGCTGGTCATAACATTAAATCCTGTGTCGTCATTTTTAGATTCGATTTCTTTAATAACCCATCCTGCTTCAACGCCTGCATTGAGGGCAATCCAACGCAGAGGTTCGACAAGTGCAGTTTTTATAATATTAATTCCAACAGCCTCATCACTATTTGCGGCTTTTAGTTTAGTGAGTGCTTTAGCGGCTCGAACGAGTGTAACTCCACCACCTGGTACAATTCCCTCTTCTCGGGCGGCCTTGGTAGCTTCGACAGCGTCTTTAACTCTTTCTAGACGTTCTTTCATTTCGACTTCGGTTGCTGCTCCAACATTAATGACTGCAACACCGCCACCTAGTTTAGCGAGGCGTTCTTGTAGTTTTTCTTTGTCAAAGTCATTTGTTGTCGTTTCTATCTCCTTTTGAATTGCATTAATGCGTGCTTTCACCGCAGATTTGGTTTGGTCAGCAACGATTATGGTTGACTCTTTGTCAGATTGGACTTTTTTGGCAAAACCTAAATCTTCAGTAGTGGCTGAGTCTAGTTTTCTACCTAATTCCTCGGAAATAACGGTTCCGCCTGTTAAAACAGCAATATCTTCTAGCATGGCTTTGCGCCTATCTCCAAAACCTGGAGCTTTGACAGCTAAAACATTAAATGTCCCCCGAAGCTTGTTGAGCACTAGAGTTGCCAAGGCTTCGCCTTCTATTTCGTCAGCAATAATAACAAGATTCTTGGTAGTCTTAATGAGATTCTCGAGCATTGGAAGAAGATCATTAATTGAAGAAATTTTGTAATCAGTAATAAGAACTGCAGCGTCGGAAATATCTGCGACCATTCTTTCTTGATCGGTCACAAAATATGTGGAGGCATAACCCTTATCAAATTCCATACCCTCTTTGTATTCAATGCCTGTTTCTAAACCTTTACTCTCCTCAACAGTTACCACTCCATTACTGCCAACTTTTTCTAAAGCTTCAGCAACTATTTCTCCGATTGTGGCGTCAGCCGCCGATACGGTGGCAACTTGAGCAAGACCTTCTCTGCCAGAGACTGGTTTGGACATTAATTTGATTTCTTTAATGACAGCGTCGCGTGCCTTTTCAAGACCTGCCCTAATAGACATCGGATTAGCTCCTGCTGTTACAACTTTTAGTCCTTCTTTAATAATGGCTTCAGCTAAAACAGTAGCGGTGGTCGTACCATCACCAGCAACGTCATTAGTACGACTAGCGGCTTCTTTGATAAGTTGAGCTCCCATATTTTCAAACGGATCAGAAAGTTCTATTTCTTTGGCGACACTTACTCCATCATGAATAACCGAAGGGCCACCCCATTTTCTATCGAGTGCGACATTTCTGCCTTTTGGTCCGAGTGTGGTTTTAACTGCTTTTGCAAGAGTTTCGGCTCCTTTTAGGAGTTTTTCGCGAGCCTCTGCGCCAAAAATTATTTCTTTTGCTGCCATAATGTTTTTATTTATTTATTTTTGCCATTAAATCTTCGAATTTAAGTAGAGAATACTCTACTCCATCGATTTTTATTTCATTGCCTGCCCATTTTTTGTAGAGAACTTTTTCTCCAACTTTGACAGGTGATTTTTTCTCTTGACCGTCTTCAAAAATAGACTCGCCAATTGCCAAAACTTCGCCTTCTGAAGGTTTTTCAACGTTAGCACTGTCAGGCAAAATAATACCTGAGGTAGTTTTGGTTTCGGAATCTTTTGGTTTAATGAGTATATATCCTGCGAGAGGATTAATTTTGGTTATATCCATAAGTTTTTTTGAAAAATTAGCATTGGTATTGTATAAGTGCTAATTTTTTTTGTCAAGACTATTACCAAAGATTAATTTGCGCTCTTTTTCTTTTAACTTCGTTTTTGTTTGACTAATTGTTGACTGATATTTTTTAAGAATAATAGATTGATAATCAATTGGATGAAAACGTATCTCATTAGAATTAACCGTTTCGTTAGTAATATGGCTACGCATGTATTGATATTGAACCCAAAATAACGGTATTGAGAGCAGTTTGGAGAAAATGTGTGATTCTGGAAAAGTTTTATTTTGCGGTTGGGGTGGAAAAACAAAATTAGGAAAAATTTTAGAGGTCCAAATATTTGCGTGAAGGAATTTTTCGTAAACTTGTCCCCTATTAATAATAGGAATGATTTGTAATATTTCCCGAGCTGAATATATGTTTTCATTCTTGATGCGAAGCTTGTTGATATCCAAAAACATATTAAGACAGACCGAATTTTTAACTTGTATATTATTGTGATTTTCTCTTTTTCTTTGCAAATGAAATAGCCGTAAAATTAAAACTGAAAAAAATCTGCTCAACCAAACAGAGTCGGGAGAACAAACGATAAACAAATCAATGTCAGAATTTTTCTGCGGTTTACCAGCAGCTAGTGAGCCAGACACGGCGATTAATTTGATTGTGGGAATTATTTTAAGTAAATTGGCGGCTTTTTCGGCATTTTGTAGCTTTTGAGAATAAATTTTTGTATGGCTAGAAAAATCAGCTGTCGTTTTTAGGCCATATTGATTATTTTTGTGGATAATTTTTTTCTGATTCTCTAGTTTTTTTAAGATTTGGTCTAGTTCTTGAAAAGTGGTTTTTTGAATAACTAGCCATTTGAGTAATTCTTTTTGAGAATAAGTAGAATTAAATATTTGACTATAACAAAGCGATAAAATAACAAGGCGTTCTAACATAAAAATATTCTAATAGTTTTTGAAAAATTGAGTGGCTAGAAAAAAACTTTAATTGCCGTCGAACTGATCAGAGACCTGTTTCCAGCCTTTGGCAAGAGTAATAATTGCCTTGTCGATTGCGGACCTAGAAAGATTGGTAGTATTAGCCTCATCAACGACTTGGGCAAGATAATTAATATTGAGGTCGTTAATTCCATTATCAAAAGTATTGGATGCGATTGGGTATGATGTGGCTTTGACCATATCTTGAAGGACGGCACCAACAACTGGATTAGAAATTACAGATTGCGCTAAGTCGACTCGAGAGTATGGCTCCCCAAAATCTCTTGTTTCAGCTTGATAAGAGTATATCTTTTGTTGGCTTTCTGCAGAGGAAATAAATTTGAGAAATTTCCACGCCGCAGCTTGTTTCTCCTCTGAAATTGTCGAACTTACACCTTCTGACCAATAAGACGCCCAAGCAACTTTGCGCTTGGAGTCAGTAGTAAGTTGTGGAACGGTAGTGGCTCTAAAATTAAGATTTGGATTAGCGGCTTTTATTTCAAAATATTTCCATGATGGAGCAAAATAAAACGCTAAGCTTCCCTGTGAAAACATAACGGTTGATTTTGGCAGTGTCTCATCCCAAATTTTTGACTGACGGAAGCTTGAATAAAAAATTACAGCATCTGTGGCTAAATTCTTACCATCTGTGGAAATACTTTTTTCCAGATCATTAAATTTGACTTGGTTTTGTGCCATAAGCAAGCCTAAAATATCTGAGAAGTGGTCAACGTTGCCGCTTGTACCTAGAGCAACGCCAGATGTTTTGATTCTAGCTTGTTCATCAATTACAGTAATTTGACTAGCCATTGTCCGAAGCTCTTCCCATGTTTGTGGTGGAGCAGAAAAACCAGCTGCTTTAAGCAAATCCTCGTTGTAAAAAAGTGTAAGTCCATCAACTTCTAACGGAACGCCAACAATTCGATTGCCAACAGTCAAGTCTTTGGAGGTGATTGGATAAAAAGTCTGCTGAAATTCTTTTGGAGTATAAATTGTTTCTGGAACGGAAGCTAACTTCTGATTAAACATCGGCACCCAAGTGTTGTGAAATCGAAATAGGTCTGGACCTGATTCTGTACCAAGAGCCGAAGACAGTCTTTCTCGGTAATTAGTTATGTTTTGTCTAGCGTAGTTAATGGTAATGTTGGGATTAATTGCGGTGAATTCATCAATTAGTGGCTGGATAACCTGCTGATCCTCCCAAAGCCCCCAATATGTGAGAGTAACTGGCACATCCTTTGTGTCAGTGTTACTGATAAATGGTAGTTTTGAACAGGCGGACAAAAATATTGAGATAAAGAGTAAAAGGGATAGTTTTTTTACAGGCAGCATAAATAATCGATTGGTTAGCTTTAATGTTAGCATAATTTTCCTTTAATGGGATGCAAAATTTGTGTAGTTGTTTTAGGCTACAATTATAGTTACTTGTTATGAACTGTTAAGGTGAAAAAAACGAAAGAAAAATCAAAAAAACTCGAGATTAAACGCTGGAAATTGTATTGTTCTGTGGTTTTTGTGGCGGGTTTTTTACTATTACCAATCATTGGCTACTGTTGGTATTTTTCTGACAAGGTTTATTTTGGTGTGACTTTTTTGGGTGAAAACTTAGGAGGTAAAACTTTTACAGAAGCCAAAATGATAGTCGACCAAAAATCTATTTCAGTGGTTAGTGAAAAGATTGATATTGTTTCGGACAAAAAATACAATTTGTCTTTGGCTGAAACAGGATTAACAATTGACACAAAGACAACAATTGACTCCATTACGAGCACTTTTAGGACACAAAATATTTTGAGGAATATTACGGGAATGCTATCTGTGTTAAGAAATGAGGTCAAGGTCATGCCGATAGTTGTATGGAAAGATGATTCTTTTGATCAAATTATCAAAACGATTAACAACGAAAGTAGTTTTACTAAGGCGAAGCCGGCCGAATACCAAGTTAATAGTGGTGAGATAACCATTATCCCCAGCGTGAGTGGGTATGTAATTGACGAGGATTTATTAAAGAACGAACTAATTAGTGTAATTAGCGGTAAAAATTCGATAAAGGTTCCCCTTACTTTGATTGAGCCAGCTTTCCGAACAATAAATGCCGAAGAGTCGCTCGAAAAGGCAAAAATTTTACTCAATGTTGATATTTTATTAAAGTATGATCTGACTACTTATAAGATTGATGGTGAAGATTTTGTAACCTGGGTAGCAATTTATAAAAATTTAGATGCTTATAAAATTGAGCCAAACGGTGATAAATACTTAACTTTTTTTGAAAAAATAAGTAAAAGTATTGATCGTGAAGTTAAAAATCCGATATTAAAAATTGAGGGGGATAGAGTTACAGAATTTGTCCCTCCAACTGATGGAAGAAAATTAGACAGCGTTGAGACCTTGGCCAAAATTACTCAAGCAGTAAATAATTTAAAAAATGATGAAAAATCTGTAAGCTTGGATTTGGTCGTAAGAGTAACGAAACCTGAAGATTTTGAAAATAATCAGTATGGAATTAGAGAATTTTTGGCACGAGGGGTGTCGGATTTTAGTGGCTCATCATCAGGAAGAATCCATAATATAAAACTAGCGTCATCAAGAATTAATGGTTCACTTGTCGCTCCTGGCGAAGAGTTCTCTTTTAACAGAAGGCTTGGCGATATTTCTCGAGCGAATGGGTATCAAAGCGCTTATGTGATTGAGAACGGAAAGACAGTGCTCGGCGATGGTGGTGGAGTGTGCCAAGTGTCGACAACCGCTTTTAGAGCAGCGCTTTTTGCTGGACTAGAGATTACAGCCAGATCGCCCCATGCGTATAGAGTCGGCTATTACGAAAAGCTTGGCTTCAAACCTGGGCTAGATGCGGCGATTTATTATCCAAACTTGGATTTTCGCTTTAAAAACAACACTTCGAAACATATTTTAATTAGCGCGTATGTTGTGGGTACTAGGTTGACTTTTGATATTTATGGAACATCAGATGAGAGACAAGTTACTATTTCTGAACCAGTTGTAACAAATATAAAACCCGCACCCGAACCGAGATATCAAGATGATCCTACCTTACCTCGAGGAACAACAAAACAGGTAGATTTTGCGGCTAGCGGAGCAACCAGCAAGTTTAGCCAAACAGTTGTGCAAGGCGGCGAAACAATCATTAACAAACAATTTACTTCAGTATTTCGACCTTGGCAGGCAGTATTTTTAGTCGGCACTAAAGATAATTAATTTTTACGGTTAGAAATACTTTTTTGACTGTTAGGATTATAATTCTACGCAGATGAAAAAAGATTTAAGTATATTATTTGGACTATTTGGAATTGTTGCGGCAGTAATTATTTATCAAGGGGCATCAGGTGGTGCGTTTTTGCCCGATTCAAAAAAAACAGCAACAGATGAAGCTAGTGTGACGCCTGTGAACAACCAAACTGATGCTACTAATACAAATAGCAACTTGCAATCGACTCAAGTAAAAATTTTAAGGTTAAAAGTGAATGCTGATGTGGCGAGTGATGCTAATAGTCGAGCAGTAGGACTGGGAGGAAGAGAGAGTTTAGCAAAAGACGCAGGTATGCTTTTTGTGTTTGATTCTGAAGCTAAACATAGTTTCTGGATGAAAAATGTTAAGTTCCCATTGGATATTATTTGGCTGGATAAAAACAAAAAGGTCGTACATTTTGTGAAAAATGCTCAACCAGATACAGGTGGTGCGTTGGATATATATACCCCACCAAAAAAAGCCTATTATGTTTTGGAAGTAAACGGTGGAATGATTGACGAGTTTGGACTGACTTTGGACAATAAAGCGACTTTTGAGATTAAAAAATAGTTTTTAAGGCTTGGAAAGTTAAGCTTAAGCTGATACCTTACATACAATGAAAATCCTAGGCATTGAAACTAGTTGCGATGAAACAAGTGCTGCTGTGGTCGAGAATGGTGTGAAAGTATTGTCACTTACAACGCTGTCATCACTAAAAAAACAAATTAAGTGGGGCGGTATTGTTCCAGAAGTTGCAGCCAGAGAACAGGTTGAAGCAATTATTCCGGTTATTGAACTTAGTTTAAGTCAAGCAAATCTCAAAATTGAAGACATTGATGGAATTGCGGTTACTCATGGTCCGGGGCTGTTGGGATCACTTTTGGTTGGTGTTGAGTCTGCCAAGACCATTGCGATGGTGAATAACTTGCCTATTATGGGAGTCGATCATATGAAGGGCCACACCTATGCATCTTTTTTGGAGACAGATAGACCTCCATTTTTCCCTTTTATGGCGCTACTGGTCTCTGGAGGGCATACTCAAATTGTAAGTTGCAGAAAACATGATGATATAAAAATTATTGGCGAGACAAGAGATGATTCTATTGGTGAAGCATTTGATAAGGTTGCGAGATTAATTGGACTTCCCTATCCTGGCGGGCCAGAAATATCAAAATTAGCTAAAACTGTTACAAAAACTAACTTAAAACTTTCAAGGCCAATGTTAAATAGCGGCGATTTTGATTTTTCTTTTTCTGGAATAAAAACTGAGGTGGCACGTATTGTTGAAGAGGGCAACTTTTCAAAAGCTGAAATTGCGTATGAATTTGAAGAGGCTGTGACTGATGTTGTGGTAAAAAAACTAAAAAAAGCGAGTGAGGTATATAAAATTTCAAATATTGTTACGGGTGGTGGTGTGGCCGCGAATGAAAAACTAAGAGAGAAAATTAAAAGTGCTTTTTCAAGCGTCTACGAGACCGAGCCAAAATATTGTACTGATAACGGAGCAATGATTGCTGCTTATGCCTACTTTAATTGGAAACCTGTTAATTATTTAGATATTAAAGCTGATCCAAGTCTTAATTTGGAATACGAAAACGTTTAAGTTTTTATGCTATTTAAGGCAAATTAATGTAAAATTCGAAATAAATTATAAAAAGTTTAAGGGTAAATTTTGAAAATGGAAAAAATCTACGAACATAAGGAAATTGAATCAAAAATATATAGAGATTGGGAAGAGTCTGGATATTTTAAACCGGAAATAAATAAGGGCGATCCTTTTACGATTATTATGCCGCCGCCAAACGCCAATGGTTTTATCCATATTGGCCATGCTCGTGGCAATGTGATTCAAGATATTATGGTGCGCTTTGAAAGAATGCGAGGTAAAAGAGCTTTTATATTACCTGGGGCTGACCACGCAGGAATTCAAACCCAAGTTGTTTACGAAAGAGAGCTAGCTAAAAAAGATTTAAGTAGACACAAACTAGGCAGAGAAGAATTTTTTAAACAGGTATATGAGTTTAGTATTAATAATCGTGACAACATGGAAAACCAGATTAGACACTTGGGTGTTAGTTGTGACTGGAGTCGTAAAAAGTTTACCCTAGAACCCGATGTGACAAAAACAGTTTACGAAACATTTGTTGAAATGTATGAAGATGGTCTTATTTACCGCGGAGAAAGATTAATTAATTGGTGTTTTAGATGTGCAACAGCATTGTCAGATTTGGAAGTCGAACACGAGGAAAAAACAGACAGTCTTTACTATATTAAGTATGAAATAGTTGACCCCAAAGAAGACGAGCCAAAATATTTGGTAGTGGCAACTGTTAGACCAGAACCAATAATGATTGATACACATCTGGCGGTAAACCCAAAGGATAAACTGAGGAAAAAATGGATTGGGAGAAAAGTTAAAAATCCTATTACTGGTAAGGAGATGGAAATAATAGGTGACGACTTTGTGGACTTAAAATTTGGCACAGGGATTGTAAAACTAACACCAGGGCACGACAAAAATGACTATGAGGTCGCTCAGAAAAATAATTTACCGATTGTAAGTGCTATTGGTCAGGACGGAAAGATGAATAAAAATGCCGGCAAATACGCAGGTATGAAACTTTTGGAAGCCAGAGGTGAAATAATAATTGATTTGGAAAAACAAAGCTCGATTGAAAAAATTGACGAAAAATATACTCACAGTGTTGGAGTCTGTGAAAGATGCAAATCAGTAGTGGAACAGTTAATTTCTACTCAGTGGTTTGTGGCAGTCAATAAAAAGGGTGAAAAATCTGGCAAAGTATTTGCAAAAGATGCCTTAGATGCGGTTAATAAGGGCGAAATTAAATTCATTCAAGCTAGACAGGAAAAAATATTTAGACATTGGATGAATAATATTCACGACTGGTGTATTAGTAGACAAATTTGGTGGGGACACCAAATACCGGTATGGTACTGTCAAAAATGTAAAAACGATTCCCCTATTGTGTCTGCGAGCACTCCCAATGTGTGCCCAACTTGCCAAGGAAAAGACTTAATACAAGACTCTGACACGCTTGATACCTGGTTCTCTTCTGGTCAATGGCCCTACTCTACTCTGGGTTTTCCTAAATCTAGTGACTATAAAGAATTTTACCCAACTACTGTTATGGAAACGGCTTACGATATTATTTTCTTTTGGGTAGCTAGAATGATTATGTTCGGCATTTATAGGACCAACAAAACACCTTTTAAAGAAGTTTATTTTCATGGAATTGTAAGAGACGATAAGGGGCAGAAAATGAGTAAATCAAAAGGTAATGTGATTAGTCCGATTGATGTAGCTGAACAATATGGAGCTGACGCAGTACGATTATCATTGATTTACGGGTCGAATGCTGATAATGATTTAAACCTAGGTATGGACAAAATCAGAGGTATGAGAAATTTTACGAATAAAATATGGAACGCCTCAAGATTTGTATTGGATTTTTATGAAGGCAGTAATCATTCAGATGGTAAGACGCCTAAAAAAGAGGAATTTAATCAAGAAATTTTAGATAAGCTAGACGAGTTATTTATTAGTACGACTAATAATTTTGAAAAGCGTAATTTTACAGCCGCAATAAATGATCTTTATGAATTTTTTTGGCACCATTTCTGCGACAAATATCTAGAACTAGCAAAACCTGAACGAGAAAAATTTCAACCGACTTTGGAATATGTTCTAGGTGCTCAGCTGAAATTATTACATCCAATAACTCCTTTTATAACTGAAGAGATTTGGAGTAAGCTCCCCTACTCCTCTACTAAAATTATTATTGCGCCATGGCAAAACGAAAAATAAAAAAATCCCCGCATTATTTACCTCATATTCCCCGCATTTATTCCCGCATAATTATTTTGCTTATATTTTTGTTTTTAGCCTCGCTTTTAATTGAAAAAGGTAAAACTTATAGCACGGTTAGCAATGAAAACATTGCGGATATTTATGAAAAAATTAAAGAAAGACCTAATTCTGAAATATTACACTATAAGCTAGCAAAAGCACTTCAAAAAAATGGAAATTTTGAGGAATCGGTTCGTGAATTTTTAATTGCGAGAGAATTAGGAGTACCAACAAGCTTAGTTAGCGATGCTTTAATTCAAATTCAGGATTCAAAAGTTTCGTACGTGAAAATTACCAGCGATTTGGAGAGATGGAAAAAAATTGTGGAAGACAAGCCAGACTATCGAGACGGCTGGTACCAAATCGCACTACTACAATGGAGACTTTCGGATAGTGGGGCTGCAAAAAATTCACTGATAAAAGCACTTGAACTTGATCCAAATTATAAACCAGCTAGGGATTTTTACAGCTTTTTGGCTAGCTCTTAAAATAAAGAGTTTAGTTTTCTTGTGAGGAGTCTGAGCCTTCTTCTGTGGTTGACTCCAGCCCTTCAGCTTGTCCATCCTCTTGAGGCTCGTTAGCTGCTTCGGCTTCTGCTTCGGCTTCGGCTTCTGCGGCTTCCATTTCTTTGGTCACAAACTCACCAATTGAAGCAACTACAAGTTCAGCATCTGACAATATCTCGATTTTGTCAGAAAGTTTGATGTCACCAATTGTGATGGTATCCCCTACTTCTTTTAGGTTTTCGATATTTACTTCGATTTTTTCTGGAAGGTCAGCTGGAAGCGCTTCGACTTCTACCTCTGAAACAGGGGTTAGAAGCAGTCCGACTTTTGTTTCAACGGCTTCTGATTCGCCGACTATTTCAACAGGTACTTGTACCTTAACTTTTTCAGAAAGGTTAACTTTATAAAAATCTACGTGAAGAATCTTTAAAGTTACTGGGTCAAGATGGAGACCTTTAACAAGTACTGGATATTCCTTACCACCAACTTTTAGGGAAATAACAGAGGTTTCACCTGCTTTGTGGAATATAGTTTTAAATTCTTTTTCGTCAACTGAAATATTTTCTGATTTGATTTCGTGTCCAAAGACGTGCGCAGGAACAATACCTTTAGCGCGAAGGGTTTTAACTTTACGACCAGTTATTTCTCTAGCTTGTGACTCAAGTGTTATTTTGTCCATAGTAATTAATTATAATCGTAATTTACTCTAATGAATAAATTATAATCGACGCAGAAGTATAATGTTAAAGAAGTTTTATTGTCAAGATAATTTTATCTTCTAGTTTGAAACTCTAAAGAAAGTGATGTGTCAGTAGTCGTTGAAAAAATGGCTTTTTGCTCAGAATAGACTAAATTATTAGTTGTTGCGTTAAGACTAATAAAGTCTGGGTGGTTAAATTCGTAGTTAAATTCAATACCATAAGTACCAGCTTGTTTTTGGTAGTAGAAAAAATAATCTGAGGCTTTCTCCGAGAGATTAATACCTTTTGGCTGGGTGTATTCGAACTCAATTGTTTTACTGCTACTATACGGAACCTCTAAGCTGCCCGCAAAAAAGGTTAGCTTGCCATCATCAAAAGATCCGAATTGGCTTGTATAGTTAGCACCGTCAATTGAAACTTTTTCTAATTTGGATCCTCTAGGAACAAAAACCCTAAGATAGTTTTTGTAATCCCCTGCTGGCCAGCTATTATTTGGAGATGAATTTTTATAAATAATATTTACACGTGAAAGAAGATTGCCATTTTTGTCTAAATTGAGCGAATAATTGATTTTTTTATCTAGAAAAGCGTTAGATTTGTTAGCACCCAGATTGGCATCAACGACCATTAAATAATCATTTGTTTTGCTTGTTTTTTCAGAGTAATTACGGCCAGGAACTTCGCCTGTTAGCCCAAGGATATCTAGTGCGCTTTGAATGGATTGGTCTTCAAAAACGACCTGCATACTTTGTTTGGTCAGCGACTGGTCAATTACTAAAAGAAATTGTGGTTCAAGATATTTTTTTTCTGTAACAATTTCATTAATTAATTCCCTCGAAAGCGCAGAGAAAAAGTTTTTTTTCTGCCTTGAACCTGGAAAAAAATTTACTTCTGAATATTTTTGGCCAAGTTCGGCAATGTTTTCCGACGATACTGTCTCGCTGTAATCTTTTAATTCAATAGGTCCTGTAAAATTCAAAATGGCTTTTATGAACTCCAAATCGACTGCGATTACCCCATCAATTTTTTCGCCTGTTTCTTTGAAATAAAACTCTTTAATAACTGGATAGTTGTTTTTGAAATCAGGATCCCAGTTAGCGTCTCTAAGATACCAACTATCAACACCGAGGGCGTCAACAAGTGGTGCGGGGGCAGGAATTTTTTGTTTGAGTTGGCCATCGATATCGTAAATATCACCAACTTTTAAGGACGAAAATTTACTACTTTCAAAATCAACAGTCGAATAAGAACCAATAAATCCCCCACCCGGCCTGAGCTCATTATTGTTTAAATTAAGGATTAAGTATTTTTTATTGATATCTGTGCCGATAAGTTGTGGAATAAGCGGTGCGATAAATGTAGCTCTTTGAGATATTTGATAAAGATTTTTGATTTTTTCCTGGTAACTGTTAATTTTGTCAGTACCAAATAAATGACTTAGTTTTTGAGATTCTAAATACGATAGTTGAAGACTATTAGAAATGTCGGCAATCTTGACTGAAATATTATTAATTTCTGATTTGAAGATATTACTTTCTTTACCTTCTAAAGTAATTTGAAGCTCAGAAGATAATCTGGCAACATGTATCCCAGATTCAAAAGCCTGGGCTAAGTACAAACCACTATTACTAAAATGATTAATATCCTCCATTAGCGGAATTGTGTCTGAAATACCTGGAAAAATATTTAGTATTCCGTAGATGGTTAAATTACGGTTAAGTTTGGTTTGAGAAAACTTAACCCTTTGCAGGGCTTCATCATATTTTGATTCTTGAACCTGAGATTTGGCAAGTTGTAAATCATAAATTGCAGAAAGTGAATTAAAAATAATAAATAAAATTGGAGCAAAAATAATAAAAATCAAACCTATAGTTAAGTAAATATAATACTTTTTAAATTTTTTGTTGTTTTCTACTTTTTTGTATGTCCTTACATTTTTTGAAGAGGGAACACTTAGGTTAGAAATGGTTTGAATAAAAGAGCTTTTTGGTGACCAATTTATTTTGTCTGAACTTTTTTCAATTTCACGTGTGTTGTTTTTTATGGTTGGCACAACTTCTGTAGTATCAATACCTATTTTTAGATTAATTAAAAACGACTTACGAAATTCATCTTTAATCGTTTTGGCAAGCGAGCTAATTGAAATTTGAGCTGGATTTAAAATTGTTAAAATGCGACCATTTTTAAAGCTCATTATGGATCTAATAATCCCAAAACTAACATCGTCGATGTGTGTGGGGTGAATATATTCAACATGATTACTGGGCAATAGAATCGATTTTTTTTCTACTGCTTGCGCTACAAAATAATCAATAATGCTTTTTTGATTTTGATAATTTTCGGAATATATTTGGCTAATTTTAATTATAGATCCCTTTATTTTTTTGTCTTTAATAAGTTGAGAGATTTTTTCGATTGGATAGACGGAATCATAATTAGTCGAAGTTAAATATTTATATTTTTTGGGAAAAACAACAGAATTTCCACGTCTTTCCAGCTCGAGAAATGGATCAATGTTAACAACAAGCGATAAGGGTTTACGAATTATTTGAGCAAGGTCTAAAAACTCATCAAATAATTGTTTGTTGTCTTTACCATTTTTTATTTTGTTATCGAAATTGTAAATAAAAAGCAGATGAAAAGGGTGGAATGTGGAGCCAGACTTAGTATTTTGAAAATCCACAACAACATAGCCGGTGTCTTGTAATTTTTTAAACACTTCGTCTTTTAATTCAGATTCGGGTCCTGCAATTAAAATTTTGTTTTTAGTGTGAATATTTGAATTAGGCATTGAAGGCAAGTTTAAAAGAATCTCCTCAAACAATCAATTTGGAAGTTATCAACAGAAGTAGATTTGAACTATAACGATGTGAAAACTTTATTATAAGAGTAACCTTTGTTGCGGCCACAAATTATTAAGATAAGTAGTGAGATCTATCGAATGTATTTTCCTGAAATTATGACAAAAAAACTTAAAATTGCTGCTGAAATTAAGGATGTTCCAATTATTTTTAGATAGTTAATTTGGACTTCTTGTGTAACAGGTGAAAGGGAAGTAGGAATAAGATTAAATTGTTGATTTATTGATTTAAGCTGATTAAGAATTAAGGGTTCGTACTTTTGAAAATTGGAAATTGATTGTGCTTCATTTTTTGCGCTAGTTTTTAACTCAATGACATTGACGGTTTTGTCGGCAGCGATAACTACTGGTTTATTTAAACCTATTTGTTTAATAAAGTCTGGCGAATTAATAATGACTGTTACGGATTTTTCAATATTGGTAACCTGTGTTTTTTCATGTGAAATATAATATGTTTGACTTGTTAAAAACATTTTAGGATTTTGCCACAGATAAAAACAGGTGAGCGCAAAAACTATTGTGAAAATAATAAAAATATATAATTTTTCTGATTGAATTAATTTCACGGCGTTATTTATCTAATACTAAATTAGCTTGAGCATCAGCCTCTTGGTTTTGTTCTCGAGGAACGTGGGTATATGTCACCTTAAGAAATAACGACTCAAGAATTTTAACTTTTGAACTAAGTATTTTGAGATTGGGGTGTTTAATTTTGTACCTTCCGCTAAGTTGTTCAACGGCCAATTTGGAATCTAATCGAAAATTAATATTTGTTTCTCCTACATCTTTGGATAATTCTTGGGCTTTTTGAAGCGCCTCAATAATAGCAGTGTATTCTGCAATATTGTTAGTAGCCACCCCCAAAAAACTTCCACCGGTATAAATTGTTTCGCCATTTGTTTTGATTACAAAACCAGTTGAGGAAAGACCTGGATTGCCTCTGCTTGCGCCATCGGTAAAAATTGTGAATTCAGTCATTTTTTAGTTTGTGTATGAGTATAATCGAACCACCGACTAATATCAGCACTTCACTAATAACGGTAATATATGCTGAAGCATAAGCACCATATTGTGGAATGAAATACAAATTTGCAACACAGTTTGCTGTACCTACAACTAAGTACAAGATGCTTAATATTTTTTGTTTATTGAAGGTGATAAGCAGCCACATAACAATAGCCGAAAGAAAAAAGAACGGGTAGCCGAGCGAAAGAATTCTTAAAATATTTGCTGAGGATGAAAAGCTTGGTCCGGAAATTAAATTAATGATCAGGCCAGCAGTAAGAAAAAATACTAAAGACAGCGTAATAGACACAACACTAAGTAGTAATACTGACTTTTTAAAAATTCTAATTAAAACTTTTTTATCATTTAAATGATTTAAAAATACGGGAAAAAGTGCATTAGAAAAAAAGATTGGCACAACTAAAACGGTTTCAAAAATTCTGTACGCAAGTCCATAAAAACCCACTTCTTCCGGTGATCTGATAAAACCTAAAATAATAGTATCGATTCTGAAATAGATTAAATTAATAACAAGGGCGACTCCTAAAGATATTGAGCTTAGTGAAAGAGATTTGCTGTATGTTTTATCAAAAACAAACTTTGGTTTATAGGTGAGCTTATTTAGGAGTTTGTACGAGACTAAAAACAGAACAGTATTAGCAAATGTATAAGAAAGAACAAGTAAATATATATTTTTGAATGGGATTACAAGGATAACCAAAATTAGGGTAGCAACGCTCGAAATGATTGTCGCAACAGACGACAAGTCATATCTAAGGTTTTTTTGGAAAATTGCGTTTAATGCATTGTATAAACCCTGAAAAAGAATGGTAAATGAGGCTAGAAATATGCCGAATTTGACACTATTACTAAAACCAGTACTACCGGATGCGTTATAAGGAAGAGAGAGGGCAATAAGAATACAAATTAGAGTCAATAGAGATGAAATAATAAACCGCAAAGCAAAAAATTTATTAAAATCGTCCTTTATTTTGTCTGGAGGTGTTAATTTTAAAAACGTTGCATTAAAGCCAAAGTCGGCAATTAGGTAAAAAATTGAAACAAATGACATTATTTTGACAAATTCTCCATAATCAAAAACTGTGAGCTGTCTTGTAATAAGTGCAGTAATAAAGAGTGAAACAGAGACGGTCGCGCCTTTGGCGATCATTTGAAAAATTGTATTTTTGGATACTTCTTTAAGGTTTGACATTATTTCAAGTCTAGCATTTTGTTTGTTGCTAAAATCAAACCGATTAGCACTGTAAAAATATAGTTAGTTTGAAATTGAGTTAAAAAATAGTGATCAAATATCATGCCAAAACCGTAAGCTCCAACTAATGGTAGTAAAAGATGTGATTTGATTTGTGGTTGAGACTTAACAAACTTACCGATTGTTTGTTTGAAAAATAAAAGAACCAGTATTAATCCAATAATTCCATATTCAGCTAAAAATAAAATTAAAAAATTATGTGGAGGTTGAAATAATCTTAAGTTAAAGTTTTGAAAAAAATAATTTTGAGCAACAATTAAGTAATTGTTGGGACCTACACCAATAATAAAGTTGTCAAAAAAAACTTTTAAACCTATTAGGTTTAATTCCAGCCTTTCTGAGATAGTTTTAGACTCTATACTAATTCCAGAAATATAGAAGAGAGAAAATAAAATAAAACTTGGTATAAAAAGAATAATAAATTTGTAATTAATTGGTAAATTGTTTTTGTATCTTAATAAAACAAATATTATTGCCATTATTATTCCAGTTCTTGAGAAAGAACCAACTAGACCAATTGTAAAAATTCCAACAAGTAGGCCGCATAAAAATTTTAGGTATTTTGTTTTAGCCGAATTAATAATGAATATTGAGTAGGCCAAAGCGCTAACAAGAAGTGCGGCGAGAATGTTGGGGTGAGGGGTGGTTCCATAGGCTCTTAAAAATGAGTTATTAAAAATCAAACCGGATGCAATATTGGGGGTCGTAGAAAAAAAACGATATGAACCAATAATTGGAATATTAGGGGATATGCCGGTTGAAAACTGAATTAGGCCGATAAAAGTTGAAATAACTGCACCAGATATTAAACCGATGGAAAAAATTTTAATAAAAAGATATAAAGTTTTGGAATTTGTTGTGAGATTAAAAATACTAAAAATTAAAAGTGACACAAATATTAATTTAATTAACCCGAAAACCAACAGTGTTTTATTGGGAGAAAAAATAAACCATAAAGCGATAAGTGTTGTTAAAAACAACAGGTAGACAAATTTTTGGATTTTGAGGTTTTTTTTGAATTTAAAGTTTTTTAAAGAAAATAATGCCATTAAAATAATTAAAATATCTGAAGGGTGTATGGTGAGAATAAAATAATCTGTAAGAAAACCAAAATAATAGGCTTGTGACGTATTTATCTTAATACCTGATTGAAAATTTAGACTTAGTCCAAAACAAAAAACGATTAACGTTAAAAGAAGTTGTGGAGATTTAAGCTTTTGGAGAGACGATAAGTTTACGGAAGCGACCTTCGCCCTCAGATCTTGTTTCAACATCTGGATTGTTTTCTAAAGTGAGGTGAACTATACGCCTTTCGAAAGGTTTGAGGTTAGATAAACTTTGAGGCTTGTTTGAAAATTTGACCTTTTGAACAACTTTAGCAGCCAAATCTTTAAGTTCGGATTCTCTATTGGTTTTCCAATTATCGACATCAATGACAACATCAGGAAGCTCTTCCGTGGTAAATAGTTTATAAAGCATCGCATGAAGGATTGTTTGAAGTGAGTCTAAATTTTCTCCGTGCCTGCCAATTAAAATACTAGAGTCGGCACTTTCGATATTAAATCTTAATGAGCCGTCTTCTTGGCTGACTGCGGTTATTTCTGCACTTACATTAAGTCTGGAAAGTATTTTTTCCAGCTGATCGAGGATTTTGTCTTCGAGATTATTATTTTTTGCCATTGTTGTTATTTTTTAAGAATGGGAGCCAGTCTACCAAAGATCCCCAGCCCATCACAAGATACTGCTGAATAATACCAAGAACCGAGAAGGTGTTCCAATATAGGGAAAGACCAAGCGGGAGAGTGTATGAGAAATATCCAATTAAGAGCGGCAGAATAAATATCATTTGGCTTTGTGTCTGCATTATGGTGTCTGAAAAATCTTCTTTTTCGTTTTTACCTTTTTTAGGTTTAGGGGTAGATTTTGGAAGAGCCATTTTGGACTGAACCATTTGAAATAGTGCAGTAATTACTGGAATAACAAGGAGTAGTATGCCTGCCGACTGCCAATCGGAGGGCTTGGTATATAGGTGAACACCAAGGAATGAGGCGTCAAGAGGTTGATTCAAATGAAGAAAGTCAAAATATAAAATACTATTGAGTTTGGTGAGCGCTTCACCTGTGCCATCAGACGAAACAAGCTGATTAAGAACTTGATACAGGGAGAAAAAGATTGGAATTTGGATTAACAAGGTGACACAGCCTGTAGCTGGATTAACGCCGTGTGTCTTGTAAAGCTCGGACTGTTTTTGAGCGTGGAGTGTTTTATCTTTGCCGTGTTTTTTCTTAAGATCGTCAAGATGGGGTTTAAGCTCGGCCATTTTTCTTGTCTGATGAAGCTGTTTGCCAGTTAAAGGCCAAACAATTAAACGAATTAAAATAGTCAGAGCTAGGACTGCGAAAGCGAGAGGGTAGGGGAAGTTGGCTGCTTCAAAAAGTTTATAGAAAAAAACTGCGACGTTTAAAATTGGGTGAACAAGTATTTGGTTAATGAGATCCATTTTTTATTATTTTCTAGTTATATATGGCGAATATGATATCTTATGTTCCTTTTTTTTGCTTGTAGTAGTAACTGGATCATATCCACCAGCAGAGAACGGATTACAAGATAACACACGATAAATAATTTGTGGTAGCGCCTTAATACCAGAACCGCCTAATGAATGGACTGCAAATTCTGAACAAGTCGGCGTATATCTACAGACAGGCTTAGTAAAAAATACTTTTATCAGACCATGGTCGGGTGAGAGGGTTTTTTGGTAGAGGTGAATAATTTTAATTAATAAGGTCGAAATAATCATAGTTTTTATAGTAATTTTTCTAGTTCAGTTTTAACTTCGGGAGAGTTTTTTTGAGATATATCTTTGCGAACCAATATAGAGATTTCTTTCTTTTGAGTAAAGAAAGGTGAAATTTCTAAAAATGCAGCCACCACTATCCTGCGCACCCTGTTGCGATCAACAGCCAGAGGACAAGTTTTTTTGGGAACGGTTACTATCAATTTATTTGTATCAGCAAGCCTGGAATTAACAATAAAGTAGGGCGACGAAACGGTATGGGAAAAATTGCGGGAAAACTTTTTGAGGCTCTGAGAGCGCGGGAGCATTACTTATGATTAATAACTCTAACTGTTAATGATTTGCGGCCTTTTCTTCGACGCGCAGAAAGCACAGCGCGACCAGCTCTGGTTAGCGATCTTTTGAAGAAGCCGTGTTTGCGGGCTCTTTTTTTCTTTTTTGGTTGATATGTCCTTTTGGTTGCCATAATTTGCGTGGGGAATTATATGCCTAATGATTGAGTAAATGCAAGCGCAGAAAATGCCTTTTCCACAATTAGACAAATGCTTGACGATATGTGGATAAATGCAATATAGTCATAAGAACTTTTCGGGTCACTTGCGACTGTTTGCCCAGTCTTACCTAAAAAGAAAACACCTCCAAAAAAACCTAAATATTGACTTAATTTAGTCAAAAATAAACGCGACCTATGGAAGTTGATTCTAAAAAACTTTGGAGTGAAATATTAAAAGACATAAAGTCTGATCTTTCTCCTGCTAATTTTCGTACGTGGTTTAGTGCAACAAAACTTGAAAACAACTATGACAATGAAAAAATAATGTTTAAGGTTGTTGTTTTAAATAATTTTGTTCGAGAGCAGATTCAGGCTAGATATCTTGATCAAATTAAAGACAGAATAAGCCAGAAATACAGTGAAGAGGAATTTGATCTTACGGTTGAGGTTGGAAAGGTCGAAATATTAAATATTGAGGACCAGCCAAAAATAAATGAGGTTTTCAAAGAACAGACAAGTACGAACGAAATAAAGGTCGGGTGGAGTAGTGCTAATAATTTGAATCCAAATTTTACCTTTGATAAGTTTGTGGTTGGAAACTCAAACAATCTGGCGTTTGCGGCTGCTCAGGCGGTGGCTCAAAGCCCAGGAAGTGTTTATAACCCATTTTTTATATACGGAGGGGTCGGTGTAGGAAAAACACATTTAATGCAGGCTGTGGCTAATGGAATATTAGAAAGAGATTCGAGTGTGCGAGTTATTTATACAACTTGCGAAAAATTTACAAACGAGTTTATCGAGTCTATTTCTTCAAAGAATTCTAAAAACTTTCGTGAGAAGTTTCGCAGAAACGACATACTTATGATTGATGATATTCAATTCTTAAGCGGGAAAGAATCCACACAGGAAGAATTTTTTCATACCTTTAATGAGTTATATGGGGGTGGAAAACAAATAATTATGACTTCTGATCGACATCCTTCGTCTTTGGGAAAAATAGAAGATAGGTTGGTTTCACGGTTTTTGGGTGGTCTTACGGTTGATATTGGTAATCCAGACTTTGAGATGAGGGTGGCTATAATTAACCAAAAGATCAAAACCAAGAACTTGGATTTGACTCCAGAGATTGTGGATATCATTGCGTCAAAAGTGGATAAAAACACAAGAGAGCTTGAAGGTGTGTTGACAGGTATCATTTCGCTAGCATCACTACGAGGCCAGGCAATTGATGTGGATATCGTTAAAAAATTCTTTGGAATCCAAAGTGAAACAAGGAGATCTAAGCCTATTACTCCAAGAAGAGTAATTTCGGTGGTTGGTAATAAAACTAAGATTTCGACCGGCGATATTTTAGGTAAAAATAGACAAAAAGAACTAGTAACGGCCAGACAAATAGTTATGTATCTACTTCGGGAAGAGTATAAATTTTCTTTGGTTTCTATAGGGGATTCATTAGGTGGAAGAGATCACACAACTGTAATGCATGGCGTTGACAAAATTAAAACTGATATTAAATCTAATATTAATCTTCGTGAGTTAGTGTTAGAAATAAATAATTCCTTATAAGAGTTGTACACAACCAAGTATGTTTTATCCACAACTTTATCCACAAACAAAGAATATTTTTACAGACAAAACAAACCCAAAAATAAACCTACTCTTATGGGTTATAATATGAAAATTGCTTATTCTAATAACAAAATGTTAATTTTCGACAATATTTTTGAGGCTAATATTAGCTTGGAATTACACATATCTACAGAGTATATTACTGTGATTACTTGTTTAAAATAAAAAAATAAATAAAAGAGATGGCACAAACAAAAATCGGTTTTTCAGTTAAACAAGAAGAATTTAATCAAGCATTACAACTTGTTTTGAGAGCTGTTAGTTCAAAGATAACTTTACCGATTCTTAGTAATTTTTTAATTGAGGTTGAGACAAATAAAATAATTGTTTCCTCGACTAATTTAGATGTTGCGATTTCTGTTTATTTATCAGCTACGAATACAGAACTAGGGAAAATTGCGGTTCCAGGTAAGATTCTTAATGATTTGGTTTCGACACTAAATCCTGGAGATTTAAGGTTAGAAGTAATTGATGGTGTTGGATCATTATCATCAGGAAAATTTGCCGCAAAAATCAATACTGCGCCAGTTGATGATTACCCGGTCATACCATCTGAATCTGGTGAAGCTAGAGTTAGTATTCCTGCAAAAACACTATCGCTTGCAATTAATAGAGTTGAATTTGCGGCCGCTATTGATGAGTCAAGGCCAATTTTGGCAGGTGTTTTGTTTGATTTAAACGAGAAGGGGCTTGAGTTAGTGGCAACTGATGGTTATAGACTTTCGTACGCCAAATTCGAGCGAGAATTTAAGACGCCAATAAAAATTGTTGTGCCAGCTAAAACCCTGCAAGAGGTTTCTAAAATTGCGTCAATTGGAGATGAAATTGGGATTTGGCTTTCAGAAAACGATAAACAAGTCGTTTTTCGAACCGGAAATGTAAAAATAGTTTCGAGAATAATTGAGGGAGAATACCCAAATTGGAGAAAGATAGTTCCAGACAGTTTTAATACTAAAATGTTAATCAACAAAGATGAGTTTGCTAGAGCCTTAACTCAGGCTGCGGTTTTTGCAAAAGAGTCAGGTAATGTGGTGAAGTTAAGTTTAGGTGAAGGGTTGGGGTTGGTTGTCTCTTCTGTTTCTAGAGAGCTTGGTGAAGAAAAAAACGAAATTGAGGGTGAAATGGCGGGTCCATCTGGTGAGATAGCTTTTAATTGGAGATATTTGAATGATTTTTTGGGGGTGTGTGAGTCGGAAAAATTTTATTTAGAAATGCTTGAAAGTTTAAAACCTGGCAAGTTTACTCTTGAGAAGAACGAATCTGGAGTTGAGTTTATGCATATTATTATGCCTGTGAGGCTGCAAGAGTAAGGTTTTGTTTTACTAGCCAATTAAAGCTTTATGGCGGGATTTGAAAAGGTTGATAGTCTAATTAGACAGTTTAGGTTTAATAGTGTCGAAAAGCAGGCATTGGGGGCCCTACAAGTAGTTTCTAAGAGTCAATTAGTTGTTGATAAGTGGGCCGGTAATAAATATAAAGGGGTATTTAAAATTCAGGTTGTATTATTCAAAAATAAAACATTGACGCTTGGAGTGGAAAACGGTATGTATGCGGTTTTGGTAAGAAAAGATATTAAAGGATTACAAACCCAGATAAATAGAATATTAGGTGTAGGTTTGATTAAGGAAATTAGAGTTAGGGTT
>CAYQLK010000004.1:0-45911 GCA_964418515.1 uncultured Gammaproteobacteria bacterium
GCATTCGATATTATTTTTTCTCACTGTGAAATAATTTGGCAAATTTGTTCTCAAATAATCAATAAGAATGCCTTAAAGATAAACATTGATTTAGTCAAAAGCGGTGCTCTATTACATGACATTGGTGCCTACAAACTTATTAACGCCGAAGGAGCTTTTGACGAGCCAAACTATATTAAACATGGAATTATAGGATACAATATTTTAAAAGAGAAAGGCTTCAGTGAAGACTTATGTCGTGTAGCCAAATGCCACACAGGTCTTGGCCTTACAAAAGACTATATAACTAATACTAATTTACCATTACCAGCTGATGATTATACAGCTGAAACAGTCGAGGAAAGATTAGTCATGTATGCGGATAAGTTTCACTCCAAAAACCCCAAATTTAATAGTTTCGAATCTTATAGAACAACTGCTCTCAAGTTTGGTGAGGAAAACGCACAAAAATTTGATAATTTTGCTAAAGAATTTGGCATACCAAATTTGGATAATCTCACTAATAACTATAGGACTATTATTGACTGATTGACTTAATTGAGAATTAGTGTAAAATTACGCACTTGATATGGATAAAACAAAACAAATTCCTGTGATCGGAATCTCCGGACCATCCGGAGCAGGTAAAGACTACCTCACCCAAGTCGTCATCGAACGACTCGGACTAAGTAATCCACAAATGGTTACGACCCGTCCCGATAGGGGCGAAGGAGTCGAAACCAAAATCTGTATCTCTGGTGTCGACTACAACAAACACCTTGATGGTGGTGAGTTGGTCGGTCATCATGAAAACAAGGGATTCCACTATGCTTACCGCATTGGGGACATCCAAGCCTTAGCCGCTGGCGGCGCATCAGGCGCCATCATCGAGCTTAACCCTGTTTATCAGGCAGCGGTTCCTCAGGAGCTTGCTGAAAGGCCCGAGGCCAAAGACGTCAGTCTTGTGCGCTGGTTCGTGCTCGAAGCAGAGCCGGAGTATCTGACTCACAACATGACCGCAAGACAGGCAATGGAAGCCGAAGAACTTGCCAAACGCCTAGACATGGCCAGAATGATCATGGAAGCTGGTCAACAGCTTGCTGGTCGTGATGAGGTCGTGATGTTCAAGGTCGGTTGGCACAACCGCGATACTATGGCAGACGAGTTTGCAAAACTCGTAGCCGAGTCGCTTGGCTCTCAAGCCTAAAATCCTTTCTCCCAACCACTGTCCTTACACCCTTTGGCGCTCTAAAAATCACAGAGCGCCTTTTTTTATTAAAATACAATATATGATTCAAAAACCAATTAAAAATATTCATTTTATTGGCATTGGAGGCTCTGGAGTTTCAGCGGTTGCCCAAATTGCCAAATATTACGGATATCAAGTGACAGGATGTGATGTTGCCAGTGACACGCCATATATCCAAAAAGTTAAATCAGCAGGAATTAAAGTATTCACAGGTCACGATATATCTCACATTAAGAACGCTGATTTGGTTGCGGTAACTCCTGCTGTTTTTTATCAAAACGAAAATCACCCCGAAATATTAGAGGCCAAAAACAAAGGAGTGCTAATTAAATGGCAGGATTTTTTGGGTCAATATCTCCACAAAAATAAAAGCATCATTTGTGTTGCAGGCACGCACGGCAAAAGCACCACCACAGCTATGGTCGGCCATTTACTACAAGACGCTAAGCTTGACCCAACAGTCGAAGTTGGAGCGACCGACATTGGGTGGAAAAATAATATTTTATTAGGAAAAGGTAAATATTTCGTCTCAGAAGCCGATGAGTTTCACGACAACTTTGCCTCCTATCATCCAGATTATTTAATTCTAAATAATATTGAAATGGATCATCCCGAGTATTTTTTAACCTTTGAGAAAATGCTTGAGTCCTATCAATGTTTTGTCTCGAATATGCCTGCAGGTAGTGTACTTATCTACAACGCAGAGAATATCGGTAACCAAAAATTAATCAAAAATCTCAAAAATTTTTTAGTCCAACTTGTGCCTTATTATCCAAGCAAAAATACGAAAGACATAGTTCTTACAGTTCTTGGTCAGCACAACAAGTGCAACGCCTTAGGTGTATTAGAGCTAGCAAAAGTACTTGGTATATCTGAACAAATCGCACTTAAGTCCCTTTCTAATTTTGTCGGTCTCAATCGTCGTCTTGAGCTTATTGGAACAAGTAGGGGAGTCAAAGTTTTTGACGATTACGCCAACCATCCAAGTGCTTTTCGAGCCTCACTTGAAGCTATTAAATCTCGGTATTCTGATTCCAAAATAACTGTAGTTATCGAGCCTCATACCGTTAGCCGGTTAAAATTCACACTTGACCAGCTAGCAGAATCACTAGTTTTAGCTGATAAGGTTATTATTTCCAAAATTTTTACTAGCCGTGAAAAAGAAGATCCAAACTTCACTGGTCAAAATATTGCCGATGTTATAAAAAATAGTGAGTACATTCCTGATTTTGATGTAATTACAAAAACATTATCCCAATCGCTCAAAAATGACGAAATAGTATTAGTTATGGGGTCAGGTAATTCGCATCAATTAGCAAGACAGCTACTAGAAACCTTAAAAAAAGTTAAGTAATTTTTACCGCCGACAAAAACCTTCCTTCTTTTTCGTTTAATAGCAGTGCTCTGTAGTGAGAAAAATATTTATTTCCATGTGCTGTATCAATTTCAAGGTCGCGAATATTGTTCTGCATGATTCCACTTTCTGTTAATTGTCTAACTATAAACCCAACCAAATCTACAGAGATTTTGCCATTCTTCGTGTTTTTCAAAAAATCAGCCCACTCAGGATCATTTTTCTGTGTAACGTCTTCAAAAACATACGACTCTTTTCTAATTCCTGCTCCGATTATTACTGTAAGATTACTTGGATTAGAACCAAGCTTTTGCATTTTTTTAATTACTTTTTTGGTTAATTTGGCTGAAACCCCTCGGTGTCCAAGGTGAGCAAGAGATAGTAATTTGGTTTTTGGGTCAAATATTACCAAAGGAAAACAATCCGCGGTTACCATACATAAAACAACATTTTTTGAGCTGGTTATTAAACTGTCGCAAACATATTCTTTGCCACAATTTATTTCTGTAACAACTTTTATTCTTGTCCCGTGAACTAGTGAAGCCTTAACGCATTGACTGGGCACAAATAAATATTTTTTCAAAAATCGACCTCTGTTTATATCAACTTCATTTTTGTTGCCCCAAGTGTAGGACATGTTGCCGTCACCAGTCTTTGAAAAAACATAATCAAACCCATTATTCTTTATTTTCATCGCTGTTCATATTATATAGGTTTTTCTCTGCAGCACTTGACAATTACTATAAGATATAATACAATTACATTTGGGTAATACCAAAAAAACGTTCTGGAGGCCTATGCTTGAATAGCGTTACGCAGTTCTTTTCATAAGGTCCAGGCGCCGCCGGCGAAGCCGAGCCTAATTGCTGGCTCGGCCAGCCACTCCAAGCCCTAAACAAGGGCAAGCGAGTTCGGGGAACAGACAACCGTCTGTTCCCTTTTTTTATGTTTTTTTTGGGATACTTACTTTTTTTGTTTCAAGAGCTCAATATCGTCAAAAGTAAATTGATCAATACCTAAGTCTCTAACTGTGTCGATTGCGTTATTATTCTCCGCCTTTATATGAGTATGTGTCACAATATTTTTTGCTTGCATTGCGGCAATAATTGCTGGCGTATAAAGGTCTAGGTCAAGATGTAGAACATTTGCTCCAGTTAAGTGCATGTGTGCAAGAAGCCATTTAATACGAAACTCTTCAGGCATCCAGTCTTCGATAAGGGTGCGACGAAAAATTAGCCCTCGCTTATCTGTATTAAAGACATCACTAATTTTTTGCATTAAAGGCTGAACGCTTGTAGTTACCTCGACCTCAAAAGGTCGATATTTACTCACAATTGCCTGAATAATTGTTAAAGCTTTTTCTTCAAGCTCTTTTATTTCAATTTCGATTCTTCCTCTCGACGCAAATCTAGTTAGTACTTCATCAAGTGTTGGGTAATTTTGCGCTCTGTCATAGAGATAGTTATGGACCACAATTATCTCACCCGAATCACTTAGGTGAACATCCATCTCAACTCCATCGGCACCCTTACTAAAAGCACCTTCAAAAGCTTCCAAAGTGTTTTCAGGAAAATTTACTGCATCACCCCTATGGGCAATAAAAAGCGGCTCTCTTTCCATTGGAGTGTCATTATATCAATTTAACTAAAATATAATTAAAATTCTACATACTACAGGGTTTAATAATTTAAGTTTTTGTCTTGTATTTTCTCAAAAATTAATATAGAATACCGCTCTTGTGTCAAAAATTCCTGAATACAGCCAGTAGATAGGAACGATTGAAGCAAGGAACTTTTAATCAGGAGTAGTAATGTCGCACAGGCAAGCTCATAGGAAGCCGCGTTCCGTTAGGCGCCTTACGGCCGAGATTCGTCGCATTCCCAAAAACGACGAAAACTCGCTGGCTTATTTCACCCAGAAGCTGGCGAACATCGCTCACCGCGCCCACGGCAGGCTCGAAATCGTTCGGTTCAATCCCAACGGTCCGACCGACCGACTCGTTATCTGCAGGGCTGGCGAAGCCAGACTCGAGTGTGGTCGAAGCGTGGTCACTAACCTTACGGTCGACGAGCTCAAGTTGATCGCTCGTGAGGACTCCGACTGCCCTTACTCTATGACCATCTACGCGATGATCTACGACGCGTGGCGTTTCACACGGTGCGAAACCCCCATCAAGAACTTTGATGTCGCCCTTGTCGTCAATAGCCACAAGAGCAGTTTCGCTGAAGAAGCGAAAATGCGCACCAAGCGGATTACTACCGCCGCCTAAAAAGGCATTCGACCAGACAAACATAAGGAGAAGACCATTAATTTGGCTTCTCCTTTTTCTTATTCAATCCCATAGTTGTAATTTTTCTGATATAATTACACCAATTTTCAACTTGAGAGTATCAAACTCTCAACAGAAAGGACTAAGCACATTAACTAGTTGTACGAGTAAGACCAGTTCCTGCTTATCACGGTTAGCGAAAGGTATTCATCTTCGTGCCCAGCCAGACCCTCACCTGCAAAGACTGTTCGCAGAGTTTCGACTTCTCCGAACGGGAACAGACATTCTTCGCCGAGAAAGGATTTTCAGCACCCACGCGGTGCTCGAATTGCCGCGCCGCCCGTAAAGGCGGTAGTAACCAGCCTGCTCGCCCCCAGCGCGTGACGTACAGCGCCTACTGCAAAAACGGTGGGCACACAGTCGAAATCCCATTCGAACCGGACAGTAGCAGGCCGTTCAATTGCCGAGACCACAAATCAGCGCCTCGTGTCATATTCGATGCGTTTTGCGTCGGCGGGGGCCACGATACCAAGGTTCCATTCCAGCCCGACACACGGCGCGACTTCTTCTGTCGTGACCATCCACAGCCAAAGTTCTCCGGGTACTGCGTCGGTGGTAGTCACACAGTTCAGGGACTCAACCGAGAACCAGACCCCAAACGTGACTTCTACTGTCGCGATCACCCCAAGCCGATGTTCGACGCGTTTTGCACTGGCGGGTCACACACACTCAAAGTCCCGTTCGAACCAAAGGCTGATAGGTTGTTTTACTGCAAAGTGCATCCCCAGCCAAAGTACTCAGCGTTCTGTGTCGGCGGTGGCCACACCGTGCCAAACCTGCCGTTCGAACCTGACATAAACAGGGACTTCTTCTGTCGTGACCATCCGAGGCCAAAAGCGCCGCGTGGTGGCGGTTATCGTGGCAGCGGCCAGCAAGGTCCGCGAAACGACGGTCTCGGTCTAACATTCCGCTCTGACAACTTTGGCAAGCTCACCGGATCTTCGACTCGCTCAGGTCTACCCAACCTCAGCTTCAATCAGGACCGCCGTGGCAATACCAGAGGTTCATCCGAACGGATTCCAGGACTCGGTCTGACATTCCACAAAGACAACCGCGGTAACCTTACCGGCACATCGCAGTATGTTCCAGGCATCGGCACCTTTACAACCGGCCGTAACGGCAAAATGAAGTCGTTCACCGACAACCAAGGCTTCCGATCTGGGCCAGGTGGAAAATCCAAAGGTTCGAGCCGCAGGATCTAAAACCTGTTTTTTCCCCAGTCCAGACACATCGTCAACTAGCTTTTTAGTAGCGGCCATTAACCATATGGCCGCTTTTTTTTATTCTTAATTTGCAAAAAAATCCTATTGGAGTAGACTATCTGTTAGCTCATTAAAAAAGGCGGTTTATCTAAGTAAAGATGAGTGCTCAAGTAGCAATCCTGTCCCCGCAAGCCAAAACAACACTCGATGCTCTAGCTAAGCGCTATGGGGCCAAACTTGCCGAAACAGCTGTGGACTTCATCTACAGCGCAGACGAAACCGAAGCCGTAACCAACAGAGAAGCCTTCGCCTCCGCTCTTTATCTGCACATTTTCAACGGTGCAGCCAGAGACGAGGTCATCCACCATATCGGGTTCATGCTCGAAGTCGCCGAACTCCGCAGCATCGAAGCTCTCCGCCCAAAAAACTGGGACTCGCTTGCCAGAGCACTCCCGAGTAATCAATTAGTAGGAGGTGAGTAGCCCAAAATGTGCATGACCTCGCAGCGTTCCGCCACACCAGACCTCGACGATCTTTTGGTCAAAGCTCGAGGAATCGTCATGACGAGTGCTGATCACAGGGAACAGATGATAAGTTTTGTCTTTGGCAACACTCACATCGAAAACCCTGCCATCACTCGCGAAATGGTCACGGAGGCTTACGACAGGCTGCTTTCGGAAGGGAGAATCAGAAGTGGACATTGAGTTCACATCTTTCGCCTGTATCTGTGGCGAAACCGATCTAGTCGCAGGACCTGTTCCCAACGGCAACACGCATCGCCGCGTGATTTCGGAGGAACGGATTGAGATTGCCAGAAGCGCATTCCAACTTGGACACGACAGTGATAAGTGTGTCTGGGTGACCAAAACCTTCACACTCAAAGTGCCGAGCTACCTGCTCGCGCCGCCTCAGCTTACCCCACAAGGATGAGCCTGACAAAATGAACTCATCTAGCCGCCCCGTAAAAAGGGCGGCTTTAATTTCAGAAAAATATCTTTGCCAGACTTAAAGCTCCCTGTTTCCATGGTACGCGGTGAGTAACACCAGATTGGTCGCTAAAATTTTCATAGTTTTTCAAAAACCATCTGAAGTTTCTAATTAAAGCATCGCTGTTACTGAATTTTGGTTTAAACCCCAGTTTTCCTTCCGCTTTTTCAATTGAAACAAAACTATCTTTACCAGCTGTTTCATATACCCATTTATAAAGAGGGGATAGTCTTAGTTTTTCAAGTATTTGAAGCGCCAATATGGTCGGTTTTGCAGGGAGTGGAATGATTTTTTTACCAAATCCAGCCTCATTTAACACAGATTGATAATCCTCCTGCATACTCAAAAACTCACTTGCTGCGATATTGAATGTGTCGTTTGCAAGGTTGCTTGGCTTAGTTAATGATAGCCAGATTGCTTGGCATAAATCCTCAACATCAAGTAATTGATACTTGTTCTTACCACTGCCAATCATGGGGAAATTTTTGCCAGATTTTGCCCAGTCATAAAAAAGTGCAAACACCCCTAAACGTTCTGGCCCAACAAAACTCTTTGGACGAAGTATCGGTAACATAATTCCTTTTTCACGATAGTTTTCACATATTTTTTCCGCCTTTACTTTGCTAATTCCGTAAGCGCCAACGCCATTTAATTTGTCAGATTCTGAGATTGGATGATGGTCTGGAATGCCGTAAACAGCAGTTGACGAAATATAAACAAATCTTTTCACATTTTGTTTCCACACCTCTTCAAGTAGTATTTTTGTACCTAATATGTCGGTCGTAAAAATATCTTCCTCAGAATACAGTGGTAGAGCTGCCGCACAATGAACCACATAATCCACACCTAAAATAGCTTTTTTGACATTAGACTTATTGCGAATATCGCCTAGCATCATTTCAATCTTATTTTTTTCTGGATACTCAAAATCCACCAAATCAATCCCTCTAACCTCAACATTTTTTGATAAGAGATATCTAGTTAAATTGATACCCAAAAACCCCGAAATACCTGTAATTAATACCTTCATAATTAAAAAATCCTTTTCCTATGATAGGATATTTAGCCAAATGGTCAAAATATTGGTAATTATCGCGGTTTTTGTTGGTATTGTTTTTCTTACCTACGCAGTCAATCTGCCTTCACAGCTTACAAATATTGAAAAAATTGGCCAAAGTTTATTAAGAACCAATACTGCCACATCCGAAGCCAAAATCGAAACAAGTGCTGTTGAAACAGGCTCAGCCAAAAACAATCTCCAAACTCAAAATAAAAAGCTTTCCACCCCAACTCCAGATTGGTCGGTTCGCAAAGTCGATGAGCATCTAACCGAATTTTCTGTTCCAATTTCTGAAAATATGTCCACCAGAGATGAGTTATTTGCAGCCGTTAATGATTACCGTAAAAGCCACGGGCTAAATACTTTGACTTCTAATTCCACTATCTGTGATATTGCTCAAAAACGCGCTCAGGAACAAGTTGCTAATGGTGGCTTAGATAATCATGCTGGTTTTAATAAGTACGGCGAAAGCCAGAACGAATTTACCCACCTTGGCGAAGTTTTGTACGGTGGTCAAGCATTATCTGGAGTACATATTGTTGAGTTCGGATGGGATAGATCATTAACGGGACACAGGGAAGCTCTACAGAACCCGAGCTGGCAAATCGGCTGCGGAGGGATTGCGGGAGTCTACGCCGCTTTCGTTTTTGCGAATAATTAGCTATTTCATTTCTAAACAAAACACTTGACCAATTGGTTGTTTTTACCTATAATCCAAGCTCCGCAACTATAGGTCGAAATTGACCGTGAAACACAACAGTGTTATCGGACTAAATAGTCGACCATATAAAAACATTAATTGCGTAATCCCAAAAGTTTTTCCGTCATTTTGACGATAGAACTATAGGGTGTCGTAATCCAAGCGGAGTACCTTAAAAACGTATTCGAGAAATGGAGAGTTTCTTCCATGGTTCCAATCGTGTCCGGACCTGTCCTTCAGACCTTTGGCGAGCGGATTAATCTCCAGCGCGTCATCAAGTTTTTGACTGTTGGTGTTGTTTGCACGAGCCTTCAGTACGCGCTCTTCTTCGGTATTCTCTCAACCACTTGGATTGAACTTTGGTGGCAGATAACGGCGGTTAACGCCTTTGCCTTCATCGTTTCAACCCAGACCAACTACCTCCTGAGTTTTCACTTCACGTGGAGTGACAGAAAGAAACCTGCTCATGGTTTCCTAGGTGAGATTGCTTCACTCGTGAAGTTCAATCTTATGGCTCTTACCAGTTTGACTACCAACACTTTTGTGTTCGGTTTGTCGATTCTGGTTTTGAACCATCTTCCGTCACTTGTTTTCGGCACAGTCGCAGGACTTGTTCTGTCGTACATCGCCAGCCATAGGTTTGTGTTTGCCATAAAGCATCACGAGCCACAAGTCACTGTCATCATCCATCAGAAGACTTCTTCGGAGGGTAAAGCCTAAATGCTACGCGCAATTTTTGCTGTGGCATATTTCTGCGGGCGAACCGGTTACAAACTGGTTACGTCCGAAGTAAGGTCACAGACGGTCGCAACTAAGCAAGTTCCAGTCAGGTCAAACACCCGCCAGACAGTAGCCGTAAGGCGTCAGGCGGTTGTCGCTAGCGAAGATAGCCATAAGCGGGACAACCTGCTTTTGGTCATCATCGCAATCGCACTTCTGGTGTCGGTAGTCAGTTTCATCTACTACTACACCAACGACCTAGTTCTGGTCTACAAAGATGCACAATCGCATCTACTCATCGCCAAAAGAGTTGTAGACAGTCCAACACCGGGACTGGCTCAGCTCGGCGGAGTTTGGCCACCGCTTCCGCATCTGCTCATGCAGCCACTGATCTGGAATGATTATCTCTACGAGACAGGTATTGCAGGAAGTATTCCTTCGATGCTCTGTTTTGTGGGGACTTCGGTTTTTCTGTACAAGATAACCCTAGTCATCTCCGGTTCACGCTGGGCTGGTGTCGTAGCTAGTCTGGTTTTCGTGGCCAATCCCAATGTCGGTTACATGCAGTCGACAGCAATGACAGAACTGCCTCTGTGTATGTTCTTGTCTGGTAGCGTCTACTTTTTTATAAGGTGGACGCAAAAAATTGACGAGCCTGTTTCCAACATCGTTTATGGTTTGGCGACCACGCTGATGCTAATCTGCGCCACTATGACGCGTTACGAAGGCTGGATTCTTCTGGCTCTTTTCGTACCGCTCTGGGGCGTAGTCTGCATCAACAAAAGAATGCCAAAAGAGCGTATTGAGGGAGAAGTCTTCTTTTTGACATTCCTAGCCAGCCTCGGCATTGTCGGATGGCTGATCTGGAATTTTCAGATTTTTGGCAATCCCTTTTACTTCCAGTACGGCGAGTATGCCAAACCTTCCCTCTGGGTCGGTGAAGGTGAACAAGCCGTTGGAAACTTCTGGGTCGCGCTCAAGACCTACTCAATTGCAACCTACGAGACAGCAGGCGCCGCTACGCTGTTTTTCGGACTAATTGGACTTGCTTACTTTGTTGTCAGCGACTCCAAAAACATCCGCAAAGCTCCCGTATATGCCCTACTGTTTCCCTTTCCGTTCTTCGTCGCAGCCCTTTACCTCGGTCAAAGGCCGCTTCATGTCGAACAGGTGACAGGTGACTTGTACAACGTCAGGTTTTCTCTGCCGATGATTCTGCCTTTGGCAATCTTCGCAGGTTACCTGACCAAGAACTTCGTCATCAGTCGAGTTGCGATTGTCGGTGGTGTTTGTGCCTTTTCCGTATTTGTGGCTTCTCAAGGTGAGATTATCACCCTAAACGAGCCCAAGGCGGACATGGAAAAACCACTTTCGATCAATCAGCGTGACGCAGGCTACTGGCTAAGCCAAAACTACACATCAGGAGTAATTCTGATGGAAAGTTACGGTAACGAAGAGCTGCAAGTTAGTTCAAAACTTCCGATTCGGGCGATTCTCTACGAGGGAAGCTACCGAATGTGGGAGCCGGCACTAACCAACCCCGCTAAATTCGTCGACTGGGTTGTTATGCGCAGCTCGCAAGCCAATCAGGACAAGGTTTACAGGAGCCTCAATGGCACTGAAGCCTTGGATCAACACTATCTGCTCGTCTTTAGTAATGAGCAGATTCAGATTTACCAGCGTAAGGAATTGATCGAGTGAGTGGGGATGGGGAGAGATATCTTCAACCCACTGCTTTTGGTCAGTTCAGTCTTCCCACAAGGAGGAAGCTTTGATTAGACCTGAAGATGTCAAAAATGGACGCGGGGTAGTAAACAAATTCGCTCCGCGTACCAAATCAGAGACCGCCGAGGTTATTCTGACCGTACCGCAAAGTATTACCGCACTCGCAATCATTGCTTGTGTGGTTGCTAGCATCATCATGTTTGGCTATATGCCGGTTCTCTTAGGGTTCGCGGGGACGATCACTCTGATCTATGTCACCGTCATCATCTTCAAGAGCCTGCTGACAGTCAAGTCGTTGGAATCGGCCCTCATCAAGGTTTCAATAGAAGAGCTAGATGCTCTTACTAAAGGACCTGAGTTGCCGAGGTACACAATCCTCGTTCCACTCTTTGATGAGCACGAAATAGCTTCTAAGCTGATCGTGAATCTCACCAATCTGGATTATCCTACCGACCGGCTGCAGATTATTCTGCTTCTGGAAGAAAAGGACTCCCAGACACTCGGCGAGATTAACTCGCAAGCGCTTCCGCCTCATTTTGAGGTGTTGATCATGCCTGACTCTAACCTCAAAACCAAGCCCAAGGCTTGTAATGAGGGTCTGAAAAGGGCTACTGGAGAATTCGTCGTCATCTACGACGCCGAAGACCGACCAGAACCAGATCAGCTCAAAAAAGCTGTCGTCTGTTTCCGCAAGGTCAGTAGGCGAGTAGCTTGCATTCAAGCCAAACTGGAGTACTTCAACCCCCAGACCAACTGGATTACGCGCTTCTTCAGCGCTGAGTACGCAACCTACTTCAATCTGATCCTTCCAGGGCTCGGACGATTAGGAATGCCTGTCCCTTTGGGCGGCACATCCAATCACTTCCGCACTCAAACCCTGCTCGGGTTGGGAGGCTGGGACATGTACAACGTGACCGAAGATATTGATATGGGCATTCGTATCGCCCGTCGCCGTCTTCAGGTCAAGTTGATGGACAGCGTCACTTGGGAAGAAGCCAATAGTCATCTCGGAAACCTTGTTCGCCAGCGTTCGCGTTGGAAGAAAGGTGGGATGATCACTTTCCTCGTCCACTCGCGTAATCTAGTTAGCCTCTACAGGGATCTGGGTTTCGTCAACTTCGTCTCCTTCATGGTGATCGTAATGACCACGCCGCTTACGCTGCTGGTCAATCCGATCTTCTGGTTCATGACGCTTGCCTATCAGGCGACCAATGCAACCTTCATCGAAGAGTTGTATCCGCTTCCAATCTTCTATCTCGGCATCTTTTCTATCGCGTTGGGCAACGTTTTGTTCGTCCTCTACGTGATGATGGGCTGCAAGGTCAGAGGATTGCATGGCAACATCAAGTGGATGGTTTTTGCTCCGCTGTACTGGGCAATACTTAGTTTCGCGACTTGGAAAGCCCTATACCAGCTGGCTACCCGTCCGCACTTCTGGGAGAAGACCAACCACGGGTTGGTTACGGAGAAGGACTATCTTGATCACGAAGCACCAAAACGATCTTCTGCTGTCAGCGGGGCTATTCGTTAGCCTGGCTGTGGCAGTTTTCTGTGTCGTGTCTTGTGGGCAAACTAGTGCTGAGGAGCAATCTGTTAGCACTCAAGTTGCAGGTGCGGTTACCACAATTGGAACTCCAAGTTCCGAAAGTGCGACAGTCGCACCAGCCAAAGAACAGACGCCTACCGTGTCGCCAACTCCCAAAATCATCCGAGTCGTAAATCCTAGAGCTGACTCGCTGGCATACCATGCAGGCGTTTCGGTTCTGGTTTACAGCGACGGAGGAGATTTTGGTGAAAAGGCACCCAAGCTCCTTGATAGGCTGGCAGAGCTGAACATCAATTCTGTCAGCCTGGTCTTTCCTGTTTTCCAGTCGAACTGGCGATCAGTGGAAGTTTACAAGGACCCCAAAAAGACTCCCGCCGACGACAATATTAGGATATTCATCCGCGAGGCAAACAAGCGTAACTTCACTGTTATGCTCAGGCCGATTCTGGATGAGTCCTCTCTGGTTGCCGACGGAAAATGGCGAGGCCAGCTCAGTCCAACAGATAAGGGACAGTGGTTTAACAGCTACTCCTCACTTCTGCTTGGCTACGCCAAACTCGCTCAAGAAGAAAAAGTTGCCGTTCTCAATATCGGCACCGAGTTCGTCTCACTTGAGCCAGAGATCGCTCTTTGGAAAGCGCTAATAGCTGTAGTTCGTACCCAGTACGATGGCCAAATCACTTATTCGGCCAATTGGGACGTCAAAGCCCCAGGCTTTGCGAGCGACCTGAACTTTCCTTCAATTGATGCCTACTATCCACTCGACGTTCCGATTGGCGCCAGCGTTGATTCGCTTGTTGCTGGCTGGCAGCGTTGGGTAGCCGACATCACCAGTAAAGGGTATAACCCCAAGACCGTAGTCTTTACGGAAATAGGAATTCTCCCCAGACAGGGAGCGTACCAAAAGCCGTGGAACTACCTGTTGGAGTCGCCAGCTGATTACGAGGCACAGCTTCGTTACTATCAGGCGACCTGTCAAGTCTTCGTTCCCCTCATCAATGGATTGTATTGGTGGCAAGTGGATCTCACTCTGCCAGACCCAAACAAGCCAGATCTGGGGTTCAGTCCCATGGGTAAACCTGCTGAGGCTGCACTTGCGCAGTGTCACAGGTAAATCCCAATTCTCGATTCGTTCGTTCGACCACATTCAAGGGGCGGAGGTTTGCTTTTACAAGCAAGCCCTCGCCCCTTTTTCATATTCATTAGTTTTTTAAAACATTAAAAAAACAAAATATTATCTTATAGCAATAAAAATAGACTTGATTTTAAGATTATATCTGTATATAGTTTACAATTATTAATAATTAATTCTTTTGAAAAACCTGAAAAATTTATTTAGAAATATCTTTGTTTTTTCAACCATCTCGGTTGTTGTTTTTTTGATGGCATTAATTATTACTCCAAGCCAAATTAACGCTGCACCACCAACTGAATTTGATGTTACAGAGCTTGTTTCAGACCTTAACGAACCAACAGCATTTCGATTTATGCCAGACGGTAGGATTTTTATTTCCGAAAAAACCGGAGCTATTAAAGTTTTTGCTAACGGCCAAATCCAGCCTGAACCAGTAATTACAATTGTTACTCTGCAAACAGATAATGCTGATGAAAGAGGCTTACTTGGAATCGAACCTGATCCTGATTTTGCAAATAATGGTTACTTATATGTTGCTTATACAACTGCTCAAAATTTTGACAGACTTTCCAGAATCACTATAAGTGGTAATACAGCTGATCCAAACTCAGAATTAATACTTCTTGAATCAGACCAGCCTGGCAATATTTATCATCACGGCGGAGAAATTAGGTTTGGTCCAGACGGCAAGTTGTATTGGGCAATGGGTATGAATACCAACAATCCTAACTCTCAAAATCTTAATAATGTTCACGGTAAAATTCACCGAATTAATAAGGATGGAACAATTCCTGCCGATAATCCATTTTATTCAACCCCAAATGCCCTTAAATCCATTTGGGCATATGGACTCAGAAATCCATTTAGATTTACCTTCCTTCCTGACGGGCGAGCCGTAGCAGGTGATGTTGGTGGGGATGCTTGGGAAGAGCTTAATATTATTAACAAGGGTGGTAATTACGGTTGGCCAAATGTTGAAGGAATTTGTAGTGGTTGTCCTTATGTTAATCCTGTTTTTGTTTACCCTCACACCGATCCTCCTGCCAAAGCTGGTTCAATCACTTCAACCCTGCTGTACTCGGGTTCAAGCTTCTCTAGTGAATATCAAAATGCCTTTTTCTACGCTGACTACACACTGGGTTTTATTAGATATCTAAAATTTGACTCAAATTTTGAATCTGTTATTTCAGATAATTCATTCGACACAGAAGCAGGCACAACAGTTCAACTGTCACAAGGTCCAGATGGCAATATCTACAAACTGACATTTTACCCAGGTACATTATCAGTAATTGCACCATCCGGCGGTAACAGATCTCCAGTTGCCGATATTAATCCATCAACTATTGCCGGGCTTGGTCCTTTGACTGTTAATTTCGACTCTACGAAATCATCTGATCCAGACGGTGATGAATTAAGTTATCTTTGGGATTTTGGTGACGGCAACTCTTCAACTGATGCAAGTCCAACTCACATTTTTACTGTTAATGGTACATATAATGTCAGCCTAACCATCTCCGATGGCGACAAGAGTGATGTTGAAACAGTGATAATCACGGTTGGAAATAGCTTACCGCAGGGTACAATTATTACCCCAATTACCGACAGTCACTACAACGCAGGCGACGTAATTACTTATTCAGCTACAGGTACCGACCCAGAAGACCTGGAACTTCCGGACTCAGCCTTTTCATGGAATTTTGTTTTCCATCACGGCAATCATATTCATCCTTTTTGGCATCCTGTTTTTAGTCAAAGGTCTGGACAATTTACAATTCCCAACTCGGCAGACAACCTAGCTAATACTTGGTATGAAATCCAACTTACAACTACAGACTCACAAGGCTTAAGCACCAAAACTTCAACCCATATTTATCCTAATTTGGTGACTTTAACATTTAACGCTAACCTAGCTAATGTTTCTTACACCATCGACGGTATTCCTTATTTTGGTGTTCATACCGAATCAGCAGTGGTTGGCGTCGAAAGAGTTTTGAATGCTCCGTCTCCACAGTATTACTCAAATTATTACTATCAATTTCTTAACTGGTCTGATGGTCTAACCCAATCTCACACAATTACGACCCCATCTGTCGATACTGCATACACTGCTAACTTTAGCGAGTTTCAAATTCCTCCTGCTCCCTGGGTTAACACAAACATTGGAACGCCACTAATATCCGGCAATGCTTCCTACTCCAATGGGGCATTTTCAATACATGGTGCCGGTGGTGATATTTGGGGTCCAACTGATGAGTTTATGTATGTCTATCAACCACTAGTTGGTAATGGTGAAATTGTTACTCGTGTCACTTCTCAGGAAAATACAGATGATTGGGCAAAATCAGGAATAATGATAAAAGAATCAGCTGCAGCTGGTTCAAAATACGCACTAGTCGCCGTAACCCCAGCGAACGGAGTTACTTTTCAACACAGTTTTAATCAAGAAAGCGGCAATACAAGTTACACTTTTCCCAATGCATGGTTTAAATTAGTCAGGCTTAATAACACATTCACTTCATACACCTCAATTGATGGTATTAACTGGACCTTGCTAGGATCAACTGAGATAGTCATGAATGAAAATGTGACAATCGGCATGTTTGTTACTTCTCATAAATATAACGAGCTTAATACTTCAGTTTTTGACAATGTGACTGTTAAACAGGGTTTAACTGGACTTTGGCAAAATACTGATATTGGTAGCCCCCTCAATGCAGGTAACTCCACTTTTAATCAAGGAACATTTACAGTCAGTGGAGCAGGTGACGATATTTGGGGAGACTCCGATCAATTCCAGTATGTTTATCAAAACCTTGATGGTAATGGTCAGATAACTGCCAGAGTTACTTCACAAACAATTAATACTAATGGCTGGGCCAAAGCAGGGGTGATGATTAAACAAAACACAACTCCTCAATCACCTTACGCGATTTTTGCTGTCACCCCACAACATGGATACACATTTCAAGCCAACTTTAATACTGGCTCTGAGTGGGGAAGTTTTAATTTTCCAAACGCTTGGGTAAGGCTTGTTAGAGAAGGAAATATTATTACGTCTTTCCTATCTTCTGACGGACAAAATTGGACTTCTGCTGGAACAACGACAATTAATTTTTCAGGACCTATTACAGTTGGCATGTTTGTAACCTCACACAACGGTTCTCAAATATCGACCGCAACTTTTGATAATGTCAGTCTAGTTTCAACTGGGCTTCCAAGCGGCGTACCTGCTCCATTTGTTGGTACTGATGTTGGAAATCCAAAACTACTAGGGTCAGCGACTTATGCCAATGGTACTTATACTGTTAAAGGCGCAGGTGATGATATTTGGGGAAGTGCTGATCAAATGTATTTTGTTAATCAGGATTTATCTGGAAATGGCGAAATTATTACTCGTGTTACAACTCAGACCAACACAAACGATTGGGCTAAAGCAGGAGTAATTATTAAAGATTCAACACAAAGTTTATCCAATTATGCTTTATTGGCTGTGACTCCAGCACACGGCATCGTTATGCAATATAGTTTTAACAGTGAAGTTGCAGGACCTAGTTATGCATTCCCAAACGCATGGCTTAAGCTCAAGAGGGAAGGGGATAATATTTCGAGTTACAGTTCAGTTGATGGGGTTAGTTGGACTTTAATTGGCACCAGAACGGTAACCCTTAACCAAGATGTCAAAATTGGACTTTTTGTAACTAGCCATAATGGTTCAAATATTAGTACTGTTACTTTCGATAATGTATCTGTCTCAACCACCCCAATAGCTTCATTGCCAAGTCCTTGGCTAAATAGCGATATTGGAAATCCAACACTTGGAGGAAGTGCAGGTTTTGAAAGTTCAATATTTACGTTAAGTGGAGCAGGTAATGATATTTGGGCTGATGCTGATCAATTCCAATTTGTTTATCAGCCACTTACTGGTGATGGAGAAATCTCAGCCAGAATTACCTCTCAAACCAACACTAATGATTGGGCGAAGGCGGGAATAATGATTAAAAACTCTCTGACTTCAGGTTCTGATTATGCACTTCTTTCGGTAACCCCAAATAATGGAGTTTCTTTCCAAAATAGTTTTAACAGCAATATTAACGGTCAAGCTTATAATTTCCCTGACACTCACCTCAAATTAGTAAGAGTAGGCAACACAATTTCAGCCTATACCTCAGTTGATGGATCTGGTTGGGTTATGTATGGCTCAAGGACTGTTAATTTAGATGAAAATATTTATATCGGACTATTTGTAACCTCACACAACGGATCTCAAATATCTACGGCAACATTCGATTCAGTTTCTGTTCTGAACTAAGTTCATCCTTTTTATCGTAAAATATCAAAATATGGAAAAATTTTATGTTAAGTCGTTTACTTCTGGACCAATTAGGGTTCATCCTTACGTCATTATCGATAGAAATGCAAAAGTCGGTTGTGTCATCGATCCAGGTGGTGACTCTGATTTAATATTGGATGAGTTTGCCAAAGAACAAGCTCATTTGAAATATATTTTTAACACTCACTATCACCCCGATCATGTGGCACATAACGGCATAATCAAAGACATTGTTTCAACAGTGCAGATTGCTATTGGTAAGGATGATGTTCGTCTGTTAGAAACTGATTTTAGTAATTTTGCCAAAAAATTCGATTATCCAATTATTGCCGGCAAGGCAGACATACCAATTGAGGACAATCAAAAATTCGACATCGGAGGAATACAAATCAAATGCATCACTGTGCCAGGACACACTCCCGGATCAGTTTGTTACTACTCCCCAGAACTTAAAAGCGTTTTTACAGGCGATACTCTTTTTCAAGGCTTAATTGGCAGAATAGATTTACCAACCTCTACACCAGAAAAAATGTTTGATAGTCTAATGAAATTAACTGATTTGCCCGACGACACTCAGGTTTTTCCAGGTCATGGTCGAACCTCAATCATGGGAAATGAAAAAGATATGATTAGGCAGATGCATAAAGATTTCAATTTTGCCCAGTCAAAAATGGTTTAGAATAGTGCTAAACACATTTATTTAAATGACACCAAAATTAAAAATTGTTTCGTTTCTCACCTTAACAATTACTTGTTTAGTTATTTCGTCCTGCAGCAAACCCCAAACTAGCTCCTCCAACCCGACCCCAACGCCAACTGTTCCAACCCCAGTTGTAATAAATAAACAAGTTACGCCAACCGTCGATGAACAAGGATTTATTTTAAACAACATCGATAACCTAAAACTTACCTTTTTTGCTCCCGCCGATTGGCAAGTTTATTACGACAGTTTTGCCAACAAAAATTACGTCGAAATTAGTTTTAACCAAACAACCACGCAGATTTTTTATAACCAAAACCTGCCCTATTTATTAACCGATGAGCAAAAATCCAAAGCCCGCCCAACTCAGAACAAAATTATTAAAGTCGACGGTCGGCAGATCTCGGCTAATCTAACTGAATTAGATGGAGGGGGAATGCTATTAACAATGAACTTACCTGCTCAAGGCAAAAAACCCCAAATTACAATTTGGTTCACTACCAATGACCGTGCTCAAACTTTGACTCAAATTACACATTTACTTGAAACATTAACTTTTAAATAAATGATAAGTAACATCTATCTTGTTACCGGCAGCGATACCGTCACAGCAAGGAAAAAGTTTATCGAGCTCAAAAGATCATTTAATGATGCTAATTTTCTTGAAATAGATTTGTCTTCAGTCACAAATAGCGAGCTAGCTGAAAAACTACAACTAACCGATATGTTTTCTCAAACTGTATTTGTTTTTATTAATTTTTCTTTAACCAACGCACTAACTTGGCAAACAATCGAAAAAAACCTTAACAATAGTCCAGCAATTTTTGAGGCGGTTGGCAAAAACATTGGCCGAATTCCGCCGACCCTAAAGAAAAAAATGCAAATATTTAATCTTGATTCCAGAACAGAAATATTTAATCTACTTAATAGTCTTACACCACAAAAAGCTTCTGCTTTCATTGACCTTCTCGAGATCAACCTTACAGATACTGCCGAACCGGTTGTTATGGCTATGATTCAAAACCGTATTCGCGATTTAATTATTATCACTTCTTCACCAGAAAGTTTTAATGGTCAGCCTTGGCAAAAAAGCCAACTCATATCTCAAGCCAAAACATTTACACTTTCTCAATTAATTAGACTTTATAGGAAGCTCTTAAGCTTAGAAATCAGAGAGAAAAGTTCGTCCAACCCCGACCTCAACAGCCAGCATTTTATAGTCGAACTGGTTTCAATCTAAATTTAACGCTAAAACATACCCCAAATATGTTGTAATATAAAGCTAACTGCCCATATGAATCGCGACATAGTTTGGTTTAAAGAAGTATCCAAATCTGACATTGGTCTTGTTGGTGGCAAAGGTGCAAATCTTGGCGAAATGCAAAGAGCCAAAGCTCCCGTTCCTAACGGTTATATTGTCACGGCTCAAGCCTACTTTGATTTTTTAGAATCATCTGGTCTCAAAAAACAAATCAAAGCGATTCTCGACGAGGCTGATTTAAGTAATGTCGAAATAATCCAACAAGTTTCACTTCAAATAAAAAAACTTATAATTCAGGCACAGATGCCAGATGATTTAGCACATCAAATACGCAGTTTTTACGGCAAACTATCAGGGTTAAGAGACAAATATGTTGCAATTCGCTCTTCAGCTACAGCCGAGGATTTGCCAGAGGCATCATTTGCTGGTCAACAAGCGACATATCTTAATATTAAAGGCGCGGATGAGGTTGTCGCTCACGTCAAAAAATGTTGGGCATCTCTGTTTGAGACCAGAGCTATTTTTTATCGCAGGGAACAGAAATTTGATCAGTTAAAAGTAGGTATTGCAGTACCTGTTCAAATAATGGTCGAATCAGAAGTTTCTGGCGTAATGTTTACGGTCGATCCAGTCCTTGGTGATAAGACCAAAATTATTATCGAAGCCGTTTGGGGTTTGGGAGAAATGATTGTTCAAGGACAAGCCACTCCTGATCATTACGAAGTTTCCAAGTCCGATTACAAAATCTTAGACAAAGTTATCTCGACACAAAAAAATCAACTTTCCAAACACGGTTCAGTCACATCCAAAATTCCTGTTAGTTCTCAAAAACAATCAGCTCAAAAAATACCAGACAAGGTTATTGTCGAAATTGCCAAAATCGGTAAAGGTTTGGAAAATCATTATTTTTTTCCTCAAGATATTGAGTGGGCATACGCCAAAGGTAAAGTTTTTATTACCCAAACAAGGCCGATTACCACAATTAATCAAAAACCCGAAAAATCTTCGGCTGCTACCAGCAATGATATTCATAGTACCAAGCTCGCATTAATTCTCGAAGGTGCCCCAGCTTCTCCAGGTATTGCTTACGGACCCGTAAAAATTATTTCTTCCCCCAAAGAAATAAACAAAATTCTCCCCGGTGACGTGCTGGTTACTTCAATGACCAATCCAGATTTTGTACCAGGTATGAAAAAAGCCGTAGCGGTTATTACTGACAAGGGCGGACGAACGAGTCACGCTGCAATTGTTTCCAGGGAGCTTGGAATTCCTGCCGTTGTTGGCACAGAAAAAGCGACCAAACTGCTAAAGACCGGTCAGGTTGTTACGGTTGATGGCTCCTCAGGCGTTGTCTATAAAGGTGCGCCACATATCACACACATCAATGTTAATCCTAAAGTTAGCAAAAAACCCGAAGACCTAGTCACAGCGACCAAAGTTTATGTCAACCTCGCCGAACCAGAACTAGCCTCTCAAGTTGCCGTTAAGAATTGCGACGGGGTTGGATTGCTTAGGGCAGAATTTATGATGAGCGGAATTGGAGTACACCCCAAAAAAGCCATTCATGACAAAAAAAGCGTTGAATACACTAATAACCTTGCAGACGGCATGTTTAGTTTTGCTAAAGCCTTCTATCCGAGGCCAGTTATTTATAGGGCGAGCGACTTCAAAACCAATGAGTACCGCAATCTTATTGGTGGAGACGCATTCGAACCCCAAGAAAGTAATCCAATGTTAGGTTACCGTGGTAGTTTTCGCTATATTAGTGATCCAGCTGTGTTTAACCTTGAATTAGATGCGATTAAAAAAATTCGGAAATTTGGCCTTAATAATTTACATTTGATGGTACCATTTGTGCGCAATGTGCCGGAGTTGGTTCAAGTCCGCAGAATTGTTAGCAAATCAGGACTATTTCGCGACTCAGATTTTAAGTTTTATATGATGGCCGAAATTCCCTCGAATGTGATTATGCTTGAAGAGTTTATTAAAGTCGGAATTGATGGAATTAGTATAGGTAGTAATGATTTAACAATGTTGATTCTTGGTACCGATCGAGATAACGAAACTGTTGCCAAAGACTACTCAGAGCTTGACCCAGCAGTGCTCTGGGCTTTAGAAAAACTAATAAAAACGGCTAATAAACATAAAATTACTGCTGGTATTTGTGGGCAAGCGCCTTCGTTTTATCCAGAGTTAACCAAAATGTTGGTTGAATGGGGCGTAAGCTCTGTTTCAGTTACTCCTGATGTAATCGATCTGACCAGACAAGTCGTGTCTGATGCTGAAAAAAGTTTTATTAACTCAAAATTAAAGAAAAAATATGGCCATAATTAATCAAATATTTGCCCGCGAAATTCTAGACTCTCGAGGCGTACCAACAATCGAAGTCAGTGTGGGATTAGATTCAGGTGTCTGGGGAACTGCTTCAGTACCATCTGGATCTTCTCGTAGCAAATATGAAGCCTTTGAGATGCGAGACGGTGACCCAAAAAGATTTAATGGATTAGGTGTACTAAAAGCCGTCTCCAATGTTACACAAATAATCGCTCCCAAAATTGTTGGCAAAAGTGTATTCAATCAAGAAGAGATTGATAGGTTGATGCTACAAATGGACGGCACCGAAGACAAGAAAAATCTTGGGGGTAATACCATTCTTGCCGTGTCGCTAGCAGTTGCCAGAGCAGGCTCTATCGAAGCCAAACTTCCCTTATATGCTTATATCGCCAAACTGCACAAAAATGACACGTCTGGTCTATTTATTCCAACGCCGATGTTTAATATTCTAAATGGCGGTAAGCACGGCGCAGGGAATTTGGATTTTCAGGAATATATGGTCGTTCCTTCCAAAAACAAAACATATTCTCAATCACTTCAAATCGGGGTCGAAATTTACTATGCGCTCAAAAAAATATTAATTGCCAAAAACTATATTCACTCTCTTGGTGACGAAGGTGGTTTTGCTCCCGATCTTTACGTTAACGCCGAAGCTTTTGATGTCATAATTGAGGCAATTCGTCAAACAAGCTATCAGCTTGGAACAGATGTCTTCTTAAGTCTAGATGCAGCCGCAACTAGTTTTTATAGGGGAAATGGTCAATACAAAATTAAAGACAAGCCAGTTAATATTTCCTCCGATGAGTTTGTGGAATACTATGCTGATTTAGTCAGCCAGTACAGGCTTTTGTCCTTGGAGGACCCACTTGAAGAAGATGATTGGGATGGTTGGGTAACCTTAACTGAGAAGGTTGGTTCGCAGGTTTTTTTAGTCGGCGACGATTTACTATCTACAAACCCCAAAAAACTCAAGACTGCAATCGAAAAAAAAGCTGCAAATTCAATACTAATTAAACCTAATCAAGTTGGCACATTAACCGAAACAATAGAAGTCGTTAATCTTGCCAAGAGTCACAATTGGAAGACGGTTTTTTCACACAGATCTGGGGAAACTAATGATTCATTTATTGCCGATCTTGCAGTCGGCCTTGGTGCTGATTATGCCAAACTCGGTGCACCAGCCAGAGGTGAGCGTGTCGCAAAATACAACCGTCTTCTATCAATTGAATACGAACTATATTCGCACCACTAAAAAGCCAAGGACTAAGACCAAATTTTATGCGCAGACTTGACGGACCAGTAGTATTAATTGTTCTGGATGGGTTTGGTATCGCTTCGCCAAGTGAAGGTAATGCAGTGACTTTGGCTGGTACACCTTTCTTAAAAGCTCTTTATGCTACCTATCCCCACACACAACTTTTAGCAGCCGGAGAATCTGTCGGCTTACCATCTGGCCAAGCTGGTAATTCTGAGGTTGGTCACATTAATCTAGGTGCGGGTAGGATTGTTTATCAGGATTTACTTAGAATTAATTTAGCAATTGAAAATGGCATGTTTTTTACTAACGAAGCTTTTCATTTAGCGCTTAATCACGCAAAAAAAAACAAGAGCAATCTGCACCTAATGGGTCTAATTGGACAAGGAGAGGTACACAGTTCAGTCAACCACTTGTTTGCTCTAGTTTATTTAGCAAAACAGTTCGGTATTACTAAAGACAAAGTCAAAATTCATATTTTTACCGACGGCCGAGATTCACCGCAAATGGGTTGCTTGCCAGTTGTTCAACAGATGCAGATCAAATTAAGATCTGAAAATCTAGGCACAATTGCCTCAGTTAGTGGTAGGTACTATGCAATGGATAGAGATAATCGCTGGGAAAGAACAGAAAAAGCCTACGATGCAATTGCTTCTGGGGTTGGCCCAAAATCCGTTGATCCTGTAGCTGTACTCGAATTATCATATCAAAACAAAATTACGGACGAGTTTATCATCCCTACAGTCATAACTGACGCTGGTGGCACACCAATCGGTCAGGTTAAGGATAATGATGCAATAATCTCGTTTAATTTTCGTCCCGACAGGGTAAGACAAATTACTAAAAGTTTTGTATTAAAAGACCTTGCCAAAGTACCTTTTGTAAAACAGATAAACGATGAATCTTTAGATGAGCACAAGGCTGGTACAGCTGAAGTCATGGAAAAAACCGTAAGTGGGTTTGATCGAAAATACTTTGCCAAAAATATCTGTTTTGTAACAATGACAGATTATGAAAAAAAACTAACAGTATCAGGTATTGCATTTGAAGAAAACAATATCAAAAACCCAATTGCAAGGGTCATCTCTGAAAGAGAGTTAAGACAGGTTCATATCGCAGAAACTGAAAAATACGCTCACGTCACTTATTTTTTTAATGGTGGAAGAGAACAGGCTTTTACTGGTGAAGATCGAGTTATGGTCCCTTCGGTTAAGGTACCAACTTACGATATGGCGCCAGCAATGTCTGCCGTTACGATTACAAAAACTTTTATTCGCACCCTTTCTCAGGCTCGATATCATTTTGCGGTAATTAATTTTGCCAATCCAGACATGCTTGGGCACACTGGTAATATCGAAAAAACCGTTGAAAGCATTATGCTTGTGGATGAGTGCGTTAAAACAATTGTTCAAACAGTATCCAGTCTTAATGGTGCAGTAATTATCACCAGCGATCATGGTAATGCCGAAATAATGATTGATTTGCAAACCAAGCAGGTTGACACCGAACATAATACTTCACCAGTCCCAGCAGTCTTTGTTGTTCCAGAATTTCAGGGAGTAGTTAGGGAACTGCCAAGTGGCAAATTAGCAGATATTGCCCCAACTGCTCTGCAGATTATGGGCATACCTGTACCAAGTGATATGACTGGTCAATCACTTCTAACTCATTTACGTTCGTAAATTTAAACAAGGACTGTAAATTCGCCTTTACTTTTGCCTTTTTTAAGTTGCAGTTTCTCAATTACTTCCTCAAAACTGCCACTAATGAACTCTTCGTGCTCTTTGGTTAATTCTCGAGCTACAACAACTTCACGATTGGGAAAGTAATTCATTAGCTCAGTCAAAAATTTAACAATTCTAGTCGGAGCCTCATAAAAAATTATTGTAGTATCAGTCTCATTCTTAAATAATTTAGCCGCTTCCAAAACTTTAGTTCTTTTAGAATGCTTTCTAGACAAAAACCCCAAAAACAAAAATTTGTCAGGGGTCATTCCTGAACCAACTAAGGCCGTTAAAACCGCCGAAGCTCCAGGTAGAACTTCAATCTTTAATCCTTTATCAATTACTGCTCGCAGCAGTTTATAACCTGGATCTGAGACCAAAGGAGTGCCTGCATCAGAGACTAAGCCAAAAACTTCGCCATTTTCCATTCTGGCGACAATTTGGTCAAAAATTTTATTTTCATTAAAATCCGCAAAAGTCAGCATTGAGGCTTTAATCTCGTAATGGTTTAATAGTTTGGCGGTACGTCTGGTATCTTCGCATAGCAAGGTATCGACAGTTTTTATGGCCATTATCCCTCTGGTTGTCATGTCGGCTAGGTTGCCAATTGGGGTTGAAATAACATATAAAGATGTAGCTTGACTCTCACTCATACAAATGATGTTATCATAGTTGCCTTATAGCCTTAATTTTTAAAATTATGTTGGAATCAATTAGCTTTAAAGTTGCAGGCGAAGCCGGTGCTGGAGTTATGACTACCGGACAATCATTAGCGACCCTTGTAAGTAGCTTGGGTTTTAATGTGTTTGGTTACTCAGAGTACCCGTCATTAATTCGCGGGGGACATAACACCTATCAAGTTACGTTTTCCAAATTACCAATTAGATCGCCAAAGCACACGACCGAAGTTTTAGTTGCTCTCAATCCAAATGGCATCAAACTCCACCTTAATGAACTAACATCCAAATCTACAGTTATTTATGATTCGCACGCCTTTAATACTGACGAACAGAACTTGCCAGCCAAAGTGAGAAAGATAGATCTTCCAGCACACAAAATAGCGCTAAATAATAACGCTGATCCATTGATGGCTAACAATGCCTCACTTGGTGCTGCTGTTGCCGTGCTTGGTATTCCATTTGTTGAGCTAGAAAATGTTCTTACCAGATCATTTGCCGCCAAAGGCACTCAAGTCATTGTTCAAAACGTCAAAGTTGCAAAGGACGGATTTGACTATGTAAACACTAAATATCCTGATATTTTGCCGCTAATTAAAACACCACGCAAAGATCAATTATTAATTAGTGGAAACGAGGCAATTGCGCTTGGAGCGCTTGCAGCTGGCTGTAAGTTTTTTGCTGGCTATCCAATGACACCAACCTCTGCGCTTATGCATTTTTTGGCTAAAAACGGCCCAAAACACGACATGGTAGTCAAACATACCGAAGATGAAATATCGGCCGTCAATATGGCTATCGGTGCCTCATTTACAGGTGTTAGAGCTATGACTGCAACCAGCGGTGGAGGTTTTGCTTTAATGTCTGAAGGAGTTTCGCTCGCAGGCATTACCGAAACACCAATCGTAATAGTCGAAGGTCAAAGGCCGGGCCCAGCCACAGGTATGCCGACCTGGACCGCTCAAGAGGACTTAGATTTTGTGCTTTCAGCGGGTCATGGAGAATTTCCTCGTATAGTTTTGTCTCCAGGCGATATTTCTGAATGTTTTTGGTCCACAGTTGAAGCCTTTAATCTTGCGGATATTTACCAAACTCCCGTAATTATTCTTACCGACAAAATGGTTCTTGAATCACATGCCACTGTTGATTTATTTGATTTATCCAAAATCACAATAGACAGAGGCCGTTTAATAACTCAACGCGACAAACCCAAAAATTACAGCAGATACCAAATCACAACCAACGGAATTTCGCCACGCGCAATTCCAGGCATGAGAGGATTTGTTTTTGCTGCTAATTCTGACGAACACGAAGAGTCAGGTCAATCGACCGAAAGCGACAAGACAAGAATTCAAATGACACAAAAAAGATTCAGAAAACTTGCTCTTTTGTCTACCAAAACGCCTCCGTTTAGGCCAATTAACCCACAGAAAGGTAAACTAAAAATTATTTCATTCGGTTCAAACAAAGGCGTGATTTTAGACGCACTAGATATGGTCGCAAATAAAAATGATTATTCCTTTCTTTCAATTGACAGACTTAATCCAATCAACACAAAATCATTAGTCAACTATCTAAAAAACGGCTCTAATGTGATTGTGGTTGAAAACAACTTTACTGGTCAACTAGAAGGTTATCTCAAAAAAGTAACTGGGGTGACAATTTCCCACCGTGTCAGACGTTACGACGGAAGGCCATTTATGGCGTATGATCTAGCTAAAATATTTGAAAAAACAATTCAAAAAATATGAGCATTACACAAGATTTTGATTCGGGCTGTTTCCCCAACTGGTGCGCAGGCTGCGGAGACTTTGGAATTTGGGCAGCAATCAAATCAGCACTTGTCAAACTAAATATAGCTCCTCATGAAGTTACACTTGTCTACGGAGTAGGCTGTCATGGGCACATGGTCAATTTTATGCACGCTTATGGTTTTGAAGGTCTTCATGGAAGACCTGTTCCTGTTGCCGTCGGGGCAAAAATTGCTAACCACACTCAACACGTCATTGTCGTAGCTGGTGATGGCGATACTTACGGAGAAGGACTCAATCATTTGCTTGCTGCTATGCGAGGCAATCATGATATTACAGTCATTATTCACAATAACGGAGTTTATGGACTTACAACTGGGCAAAGCTCTCCAACTGCAACCAAGGGGTATCAGTCAAAATCCACACCTGAAGGTGTAATCGAAACCGCACTCAATCCACTTGCTCTTGCCGTTATCTCTGGAGCAACATTTGTCTCCCGCGGATTTGCTGGAGATATTACTCAACTAACTGATTTAATTGTCGAGGGCATAAATCACAAAGGTTTTTCATTAGTTGATGCATTACAGCCTTGCGTTACCTTTAACAAAATAAACACTTATCAATGGTACAGAGAGAAAATAGTTAAACTCCAAGATCTTGGTCACGATTTTGAGAATGTCCAAGAGGCTATAAAAATTGCAATGCAGGATGATCCAATTGCCACAGGAATAATATATAAAACACTTAAATCCACTTACGAGTCAGAATTAAGACAACTTGACAAAGGCACTTTGGTCACGAAACCTGTGTCGACGCCTCACAATTTACTGGATAATCTTTCCACCGGCAATACTAACGCCACATAAAAACCCCTCAGATTACAATCAAATAACCAAAAGGGGTTCTTACTTACTTTATAATTCTTTATTTCAATCTATCCTTCGTTCGGTGTATCAGCTACAGGTGCCGGTGCTGGAACTTCTGCGGCTGGTGCTGGCACTCCCATATCAGGAGCTGGAGCATCATACTTTTTTTCGATCTCATCCATCCCTGCATGAAAATCAGCCTTAGCAGCATCAAGATCTGCATTATATTGTGCGTCTCCAACTGGAGCTTCAGCAGCTGGAATTGCAGGGTCAAATCCAACTGGCGCATCGTTTGCTGGTACAGCTGATGGTGTATCAGCTACAGGTGCCGGTGCTGGAACTTCTGCGGCTGGTGCTGGCACTCCCATATCAGGAGCTGGAGCATCACTCACCGGTGCAACTGGTGTATCCATAACTGGAGCTTCAACTGGTTCAGCTACAGGCGCTGGTGAAACAGGTACACCCATATCATCAGGTGCAACAACAGGAGCGTCCGAGCTAGCATCATTTGTAGAAGGGGTAGAACCCAATCCCGGGTCCAAGGGGTTGTTATTGTTGTTTGTATCCATACCTTAACTCTAACACAGGCAAATATCTCAAAACAATTTTTACAATTTATACAACTACGGTAACAAAAACTATTATCTTAAAATTTCCTAATAACACCCACAACTTTACCCTGAACAGTTACTTTTTTAGCATAAATAGGTTTCATGGTGCTATTAGCTGGCTGTAATCTGATGCGATCTTTTTCCTTAAAAAAACGTTTTAAAGTTGCAACTCCGTTTTCAAGTAAAGCAACAATAATATCGCCGTTGTTTGCCACATTTTGCTCCTCAATTACAACAAAATCTCCATCAAGAATTCCATCTTCAATCATCGAATCACCTTTTACTTGCAAAACATAACTTCTTTTTTTTGCCGAAACCAATGCAGGGGAGACAGAAAAAGTAGCATTTGGGTCAGTGTAAGGCTCAATCGGCGCGCCAGCAGCAATAAATCCCAACAAAGGGAGCTCAATGCCCTGTAAAGAATCACCAATTTTTTTATCCAAAACTTCGATTCCTCTAACAGAACCTTCAAAGCGTCTAATTATTCCTTTGCGGCTTAGCGCTTGCAGATGTTCATGCACAGTTGCAAGTGATCTAAGTGACAAAGCATCAGCAATTTCTTGCAATGTTGGAGAATGTCCGTTTACAGAAACATACTGGTTAATAAAATCTAAAATTTGTTTTTGTCTTTTGTATAAAGTAACTGGCATATTTTTTGTTTTTTATTTTGTAATTTTGACCTTGTACTGCTTTACAAGTTCATTCAGTCTAAAATAATTATAACAAAGAAAACCCGAAAATCAAGTCAAATGTTTATTACTCAAATCTAGCCTATAAAAAAGACCATGAGATGTTTCACTCATGGTCGGTCGTGTCGCTGTTTCCAGCTTGTTCATTCGCGCTGGTTGGTACAATGTTATCGAGGTTTGAATCTTCAGGGAATTCCTTTTCGATCTGTTCCGCGATTTCGCCAATTATTTCAAGCTCGCGCTTGTCAATAAGTGGTGCAGGCACATTGTCTTCGCCAGTAATACGAACGGGGGTGTGTCTACGCTGACTTTGCATTGACAGCCTCCTCGTTTGATGTTGATAGTTGAAGTCCCATGCGGGACAATCGTGACCTATCTAGACCCATAATTATATCATTAGTAAGTTCGGAGTTCAACCTAGCAAACGATCTAATGGAATTTCCAACAGGTCTGCCATCTTGTAAATTAATAGGTGGCAAAAACTCTTCACTGGTCGGAATTTTTATCATAAGCTTATGTACTGTAGCACTTGGATGTTGTCTGAAAACTTCTTCGACTCCCGATACACCACGCAAGCTTGGCAAATTCCATTCGTACTTTTGTTGTTCAACAATATCGACCGTATTTCTTACCAAAGGGTTTCCACTAGCATCAACTCTTGTTTTTTTTGTGGTTGGTTCTTCAAAATATCTAGTTCCTTTGGCGTCGACCAAAAAAATATCCGCACCCTTTACTGCAATCAAATCTATTCCACGGTCAACATCCATCTGACAAACAGGACTATCCTCGAATGATTTTTGTGGCTGATAATCCGGCAGAATAACTTCACATCCAGAAGATAATAGTGCTTTAACAACGCCAATTTCCGCCATAACTCCTTTCAAGAACTTATTAAGCTCCATATCTCTACCAAATCGACTTGTGGCAATTTCTTGATATTTTTCTAATTGCTTTGCTATTTTTAATTGAAATTGAGGGTCTACATTTTCGCTTCCCGCATGTAGTGCCATATGCGTCATTAAGTGTTGAATACTAGCCGATCTAGTTTTTATTGCTCTAGCCTCATCTCTTGAATATCTTTTTTCACGGTCAAACTCCTTAAAATTAAAAGGTCCAAAGAAAAAATCCAAAACAAAATTAATTCGCTCTGGTGACATATCTTTGTATTTTTCTCTTAATTGTCTGCGCAAATTTTCAATTCTCACATCAATTAGACCGCCAGGGTTTCTCTCATTTTGTGGAATTGTAAGCAATGCCTCAGGATTAGGCATTAATTTGGCTATGTTTGTCACACCTACTGGAACTCGTTGTTCTAAATCATTCATACCTTAATTTATTATTACACTATTTAATGGACGATTTAGAAGCTTCGGGCTAAATATGGTAAAATGAGGCTCGAATTAAACAAAGAATTATGTTTCATCCAGAATCAGAACACGAGCATGATGCCGTATCAGCTGCTGAAAGAATCCTTAGGGAGGATAGACTTTTAAATGCTGAATCAGTAATTAACGCAGCAAGTGAAATAATTGCTACAACTAATGATGATTCGCAGGTTCTAGACATCGACCTCTCAGCTGATATGTTGGAATTCCTTTCTTCGGTCTTTGTTGAACAGCATATTATCGATCAGGTTACAAACGGGTCCAATTTTGACTTAGAAAGCTTTAGTCCGCTTGCTTCACTAGAAAACGCTAGTGCCACCCTATCCGAAAAATTTGCAACACTTAACCAGCTATCAGGTAGGTTTCCAGGTAAAACACAATTGTCTCGCAGAGAAGTCAATTTAATTAGAGAGCAACTGGTTGGTTTAATTTCAGATTTACAAAAAAATGGCGACCTTATCAGACTTAAAATTTTTACAAAATTAGCTAAAAGTCTAAATAAAGAATTCGCAAAAGCTGAAAAAAATTTGATTGCTCGAGATAGACGTCAAATTGAGGGCGAAGTCGTACTGGAAAGCCCCATGGAGTAATGTCGGGCTTTGTACTCAAATCAGACTATAAACCGGCAGGTGACCAGCCTCAGGCAATTGAGATTCTTACCAAAGGTGTTGAAACAAACGAGAAACATCAAACATTACTTGGTGTCACCGGGTCAGGCAAAACTTTTACGATGGCAAATGTCATAGCCAATACGCAAAGACCAACATTAATTATTTCTCACAACAAAACTTTAGCCGCCCAACTCTATCAAGAATTTAGGGAATTTTTTCCTGATAACGCCGTTAGTTATTTTGTTAGTTATTACGATTACTACCGCCCAGAAGCTTATATACCCCAAACCGATACATACATAGAAAAGGAAACCGACATCAATCAAGAAATCGACAAACTTAGACTTTCTGCAACCATGAATTTAATGACGCGTAAGGACGTAATTGTAGTTTCTTCGGTTTCCTGTATTTATAATCTTGGATCACCTGTCGAATACAATCGTTATATTGCCGAAATGTCAGTTGGTCAAACAATCACTCGCTCTGACCTTCTTAAATCTTTTGACCGTATTCAATACGAGCGTAACGAGATTGATTTTCGCAGAGGTGTTTATAGAGTGAGGGGAGAAATAATCGAAATCTTTCCTGCTTATGAAGAAAATCCATTAAGGTTGTATTTTAGTGGGGACACAATTACCAAAATCACTGTAACTGATCCGATTAACGCTACGACTGTTCGCGAACTGCAAAAAGCAATTCTATATCCAGCCAAACACTATCAAGCTTCGAAAGATACATTTGAAGAAGGCCGAAAACAAATTTTGGCTGACCTTGATTTACGAGTCAAAGAGCTAAAACGTCAAGGTAAAGATTTAGAGGCTCACAGAATTAGTCAAAAAACCAATTACGACATGGAAATTATTCAAGAGTTAGGTTATTGCAACGGCATCGAAAACTACTCTCGTTATTTTGATGGTCGACAACCAGGCCAGCCACCATACTCATTACTTGATTATTTTGCTGATGATTATTTGCTAATGGTTGATGAATCACATATTACTTTGCCTCAAATTAGGGGTATGTATAACGGAGACCAGGCACGAAAACAAACTCTAATCGATTTCGGTTTTCGCTTGCCTTCTGCTCTAGATAATAGGCCACTAAAATTCGATGAGTTCAGCCGCAAAATTAACCAAGCCGTTTATGTATCAGCCACCCCCAATGAATATGAAGTTTCGCTTTCAAATGGCAAAGTTGTAGAGCAAATTATCAGACCAACAGGCCTTGTTGATCCAGAAATAGACATCAGGCCAACAGAGGGACAAATTGATGATTTAATAGTTGAAGTCAAAAACAGAGTCGATAAAGGCCAAAGGGTTTTGGTTACTACATTAACCAAAAGAATGGCTGAAGACTTATCAAAATATCTTGAAGAAAAAAGCATTAATGTTCAATATTTGCACTCAGATATTACTACTCTCGACAGAACAGACATTTTAGACGATCTGCGTTTAGGAAAATACGACTGTATCGTGGGAATCAACCTTCTTCGAGAAGGACTTGATCTGCCAGAAGTCTCGCTTGTAGCTATTCTCGATGCTGACAAAGAAGGATTTTTACGATCCAAAACTTCACTTATTCAGACAATGGGTAGAGCGGCCCGTCATCTCGATGGGCGCGTTATTATGTACGCAGACAAGACTACCGATTCAATGCAGGCCGCTATAGACGAAGTTACACGTAGACGCAAAATCCAACTGGCATACAACCTTAAACATAAGATAACTCCGATTGGAATTACTAAAAAAGTTAGAGACAAACTTTCTGACAGAGAACTTGAGGCTCCAGAGGCTCCCAAGCTTGACGATGTTATCGTTAACGCCATTGAAAAAGCCAAAACAGGAGTAATTTTGCCTGATGAAAAAACCAAAATCATCAAATTTTTAATGCGTCAGATGCACGAAGCAGCAAACGATCTAGATTTTGAAAAAGCTATTGAAATCCGAAATCAAATAGATATTCTTAAATAAAAATAAATATTTATAAAAAATGAGGCGGAATTATTATTTCCGCCTCGCTTTGAGGGTGGTCAGCTAGTCGTAAAAACCAGCTTTCCTAGAGTTGAGGTGTCCAACGCCTTGTCCAAGGAACAGCTCCATAGGTCGTCCATCGCTTCCATGGACCGTGTAGTAGGTCCCAGTTGGAATCTGGGGATCATACTCACACTCCGCGTCATTGATGTGTCTAATCTCAAATCTGTCATCGACAGCGTTGAGCTGAACCCGTCCTGGTTTGGACCTTTTCTTTGCCACTGTCTCTACGCCTCATTTCGGTACAACGGGGTTTGTACAATCTTCATTCCAGACGTGGCATGTCTGAACTGAGTTTTGCACTTTGCACCACAAATATTTTACTCCTATTTGTCAAAAAAAACTATAGGTTAGAGCATTAAGCAAAATGGCTAAAAATGATAACTTTTGTCTTGTTTTTGATATACAAAAAATACTAATCGTTTCTGACTCTGGTTAATTTGAAAAAATAGACGAATATTTCCACGCTTAATTTTTAAATATTCTTGCCCATTAACAGTTTCTCGAATCATGAGTTGTAGTACTTCTTGTGGTAATCCAGCTGCCCACTCCAGAGTGTGAATTACGCTCGATAATTTGATAGAACAACTTATTCTATGTTTGATTAACAGCTCTTCTAATCGTGATTCCAAAGCATCAAGACTATCTCCCTCTAATTCCTCCATTCGTGTATCTCCATTTTTGTTGACGTCAAAAACTACTCTCCAGTCGAGTAAGCTTCCCATTTTGATTTCTGTTATAGCAGACTCAATATCCTCAGACTCTTCGAGTGCTGTTTCTTCAACAGTTTGATTTGGGGTGGGGGAATCAAAAATATCTGAATTATGAAGTCTATGATAAAGAGCCGCATATGCCGATCTCCAATTATTTTTCAGCCAATTTACAACAAATTTTTTATAATCTGCCTTAAATTTTGCAATATCTTTGTCATTTGAGCCCGACCAAAAAGAATTCACAATTTCACAAGCGATTTCAGTAACAAATTCATTTCTTGAGGCAAAAGGATTGTTCACAAACTTTAACTGTAGTGCTCCTAATTCCAATTGATCCATCTCCGCAAGCATTGGCCGAACATCAAAAGTTAATCTTTGTGCAGTTTTTTTATCTACCGCTCTTAATGCAGCAATTTCTTTACTTTGTCCAAAATCCGAAAAAACTGCAGCAATTTTCCTTGCTTTCTCCTCTTGACTGCCATCAAAAAACTTCATGTCTTCCAATCTTTTTTTCAAAAAAATTCGTACCATTTCTTCAGACAAATCCGCAGTTTCAGCAAACCGCCTAATAAACCACTCTTCTTTTTGTTTATCCTGTAACGCTTTTTCGTTTATTTGAGTAGGACTAAGCTGGTCAATTGATTGTGGGTCAACGTCGTAGTAAGTCATCCCGTCGGTATTGGCTAAAAACATTACAAACTGTGCCAAATCAAGCTCATCATAAGGAAAAAGTCTTCGGTATTTATCTGCATTTCGCGAAATTGTTTTTCTTCCCTTACTTCTTGCAGATTCTGCTAAATAACCTTTTTTTGATGCAAGATATTCAAACTGTTCAACTAGTCTTTGTTTCGCCTGTTCATCCTCTTTTAAGTCGTATGTAACTATATCTTTATCAGGTTTACCAGTCTCAATGTCAACATTATTCATCCAATCTGGCAAAATATTGTCGTCAGTAATCCTATACGTTCCCTCAAGTCTCCCAATACTAGATGAACAAATTCCAGATAGTTGCTCTTTTTCGATATTAAGTTGGGTAGCAAACGAAGAAAAAATAAAATTTTGCCAAGCCATTGTGTCCAGCTTGTACCAACTTGGGATACGTTTTGCTAATTTATTATATGCAGCTCCAATAACTCTATTGCTGGGCAATTCGCCACCTCTTAGTCTTTTTTTAGCCAAATCTTTGGTAACAACTGAAACTTCATGATTAAAATCGAGTTGTTTAGTAAACACCTCAGCAATTTGTGCTTGTGTCCAACACTCTCGTTCGCCAATTTCTAGAACCGTCAAATATAGAACACTAACATTCTGTGCAATTTTTATTTGATCAGACTGTTCTCTTAGGTCATCCAAAATCGCTTTAATTTTTATGTCTCTTTCTTTAGTAATTCCGTTCAATCGATCGAGGGCCGTAAAAGAAGTTACCAGCTGTGGCCGAAAATCTAACAATTCTCCTTCATATTTAAGTAAATGAACTCTTTGTTCCTGCGTTAGATCGAATAGATTTCCATTTTCTCTTTCAAACTCCAATGCCGCAATCTTTGAGTCAACAACTTCAACTTTATTTGTCATAGTCGAATATTATAGGTTGCAGACTTAATCATAGCAACTACAATAGTCTTGAAATAGCAAGCGTCTTGTACTAAAATATCTCTTCATGTCTAGCACCAAAGATAACCCGAAAAAAACCAATAAAAATCAAGAGTTTATTTCTGTTTTTGGCGCCCGCGAACATAATCTCAAAAACCTAACATTACAAATTCCTCGCAATCAGCTTGTAGTTTTTACAGGTCTATCTGGTTCAGGAAAATCTTCACTTGCCTTTGACACTATTTATGCAGAAGGGCAAAGACGTTATGTGGAGTCTCTATCTAGTTATGCAAGACAGTTCTTGGGTGTTATGGATAAGCCTGATGTTGATCAAATTGATGGGCTTTCACCGGCAATTTCTATTGATCAAAAATCAACATCTCGCAATCCTCGATCGACCGTGGGTACGATTACAGAAGTTTATGATTATTTAAGGTTACTTTTTGCTAGAGTCGGCCATCCGCATTGTCCTGTTTGTGGTCGCGAGGTCAAACATCAGTCTGCAGCTCAAATTGTTGAGGAAATTCAAAAACTCGGGGATATTAAAGCCAAACCTCCAATTCGTGTACTTGTTTTAGCGCCAATTGTAAGAGACAGAAAAGGCGAATTTTCACAACTTTTCACAGATCTTAGAAAAAGAGGTATCACCAGAGTTAGAGTTGATGGACAAATTCACGACATTGAGGACGAATTTACATTAATCAAGACAAACAAACATTCAATTGATGCCGTAGTCGACAGGCTTGTTTTACCTGTGGCTGATAAACAAAGATTATCCGAGTCTGTCGAAACAGCACTCAAGTTAGCAGAAGGCAACCTAATCATTGCCAAGATTCAAGACGTGTCGTTTGAAATTCCAGATTTTCCAACGGAACTAGAAGATCATCTGTTTAGCGAAAAGTTTGCTTGTCCCTTTGATAATATTTCATTACCAGAAATTGAGCCTAGAACTTTTTCTTTTAACTCACCTCACGGAGCTTGTCCAACCTGTACAGGTATTGGTACAAAACTTGAAGTTGAGCCAGAGCTGGTATTTAACCCTAATTTAACAATCGCCCAAGGCGGAATTTTGCCTTGGTCCAGGCTTTCGACTCACGAAACATGGTTTTCTAGGCTCCTCGAGGAAGCTTCCAAACAAATTCATTTCTCCATTAATACACCTATTAAAGATTTGACTGACGCAGATCGCAAATTTTTGCTCTACGGTTCAGAAAAAGTATTTAAAGTTCAAGGTGAAAACCGATTTGGAAAAAGTGCAGAGTGGCAAACAACCTTTGAAGGAGTGATACCTAATCTTGAGCGTAGATATCGCGAAACAGAATCAGGCTACATTCGCGGTGAGATCGAAAAATTTATGCGAATTCTCACTTGTCCAACTTGTAACGGTACCAGACTTAAGCCTGAAGCTTTATCAGTCACAGTCGACGGACTAAATATTGAACAAGTGTCTAAAAAATCAATTCGCAACTCATTAGAGTGGGTTAAAAGTATCAAAACCTCATTTGCTGGTAATGCGCGCGACAATCAAGTGTCTGAACCAATCCTTAAAGAAATAACTGCTAGATTGCAGTTTTTAATTGATGTTGGCCTCGACTATCTATCCTTATCACGTACCGCCACGACATTAGCAGGCGGAGAGGCGCAAAGAATCCGCTTAGCCTCACAAATAGGTTCTGGTCTTTCAGGAGTGCTGTATGTTTTAGACGAACCATCAATTGGTCTTCATCAAAGAGATAATGTTAGGCTCATTGGTACACTGCAAAAACTTCGAGATTTGGGTAACTCTGTTCTTGTTGTAGAACACGACCGCGACATGATGTTGGAATCGGACTATATTTTTGACTTTGGACCAGGTGCAGGTGAGCACGGCGGAGCAATTGTTTCTCGAGGTACACCACAAGAAATCATTAAAGACTCCAAATCACTAACGGGTAAATATTTGTCTGATAAGAAAAAAATTACTACCAAATCAGGTTCTTTTATTAATCCTCATGAGGGCAAAGAACTAACAATAATTGGCGCAACCGAACACAACCTAAAAGGCATCGATGTAACAATTCCTTTGGGTAAATTCGTCTGTTTTACTGGTGTTTCTGGCTCAGGCAAATCGACCCTTGTGCACGATATTCTTTATAAAAGTCTTGCTCAGCAGTTTTATCACGCTAAAGAGCGCCCAGGCAGTCACACTACAATAATGGGTACCGAAAGCCTAGACAAAGTCATAATGATTGACCAATCACCAATCGGCAGAACTCCACGCTCCAATCCAGCCACTTACACGGGTATTTTTACACCAATTCGCGAGCTTTTTGCCTCAACAACCGAAGCCAAAATTCGTGGATACAAATCAGGACGATTCTCGTTCAATGTCAAAGGTGGTCGATGTGAAGCTTGTGAGGGCGAAGGTCAGGTCAAAATCGAAATGCAATTTCTTCCCGATGTTTACGTCGATTGTGAGGTTTGTACAGGCAAACGTTACAACGACGAGGCTCTTGAAGTTCATTTCAAAGACAAAAACATTTTTGAGGTATTAGACATGACAGTAGAAGAGGCTTTGGAGTTTTTCAGCAATATACCCTCAATCAAAAACAAGCTAGCAACGGTCGTTGATGTCGGTTTGGGATATATAAAACTAGGTCAACCAGCCCCAACACTTTCTGGGGGAGAAGCTCAGCGCGTTAAGTTAGCATCCGAATTATCCAAACGCTCAACAGGCAAAACCTTATACATTCTTGACGAACCCACAACAGGTCTTCATTTTGCTGATATCGAAAAGCTCCTCAACATATTAATGAGACTTGTCGAGCAAGGTAATACGATTGTCGTTATTGAACACAATCTAGATGTAATTAAAAACGCAGACTGGATCATTGACCTTGGTCCTGAAGGAGGCGATGGTGGCGGAACCGTAGTTGCTCAAGGTACCCCAAGTGAGGTTTCCAAAAAGTCCAAATCTCATACGGCAAAATTTTTATCCAAACTAATTTAAGACTAAATTATTATTTTGTTCAGTTTTTAGCTATTATTAATATCTAAACACCTGCCGTGAAATTAATTCGTCGAACATTTTTTTTATTTCTATCATTTTTCGCCATAACATTTATCGCAAACTCAAATGTTTCAGCTGAAGGCGAGTTCGCTGCTGATTATGATGTTGTTTATGACGTTGATATAAACGGTAAAACAAAAGTTAGTCAAAATATTTCTCTCGAAAACAACACAAGTCGTTTTTATGCAACCAAGTTTAATCTTTCACTTGGCCAAACTAAGCCAGAAAACATCTCTGCTTCTGACTTATCAGGACCATTAGAAGTTGAACAGACATTTGAAAATAACAAAACCCAACTAGCTGTTACATTTAATCAAAGAGTTGTTGGACTTGGTAAAAAACTTAACTGGAAACTTAATTACGACGCCAACGAGTTAACGGTCAAAAACGGAATTATTTGGGAAATTTCTATTCCCAAACTAAGTAAGACTGACGAGGTGCGTACGTACAATGTACACATGGCTGTCCCTGATTCATTCGGCCCTGTTGCCTTTATCAATCCTGAGCCAACTAAAACTGAAAAGGCTACAATCAATGGAGTAGCCAAAACAATTTACTCATTCGATGTTGCCAAAATATCCCAAAAAGGTGTCTCAAGTTCTTTTGGAGAAAAACAAATTTACAAACTTAACTTAACCTACCATCTCAAAAACGACAACTTAAGAGGTGTATATTCCGAAATTGCACTTCCTCCTGATAATGCATACCAAAGAATTTACACCACAAAAATCGACCCACAGCCAGAAGCAGTAACAGTCGATCCAGATGGCAACTATATAGCTAGGTTCAAACTTCCTGCAGCTAAAGAAATTATTGTGACATATCAAGGCTTTGCGGAAGTTACGCACCAGCCTAAAGATTTCCCAGTAATCCCACTGACTGAGGAACAAAAACATAAATACACCCAAAACGACAAATATTGGGATGTTACAGACCCAATTTTAAGAGAAAAAGCTTCAACTCTAAAAACCCCAAAGGATATCTATGACTTTGTAACTACTTATCTAACCTACAACGAAAAAAGATTAGATGATGCAACTATTACTAGGCAAGGATCGAGAACGGCATTTGATAACCCAAGCAATAGTGTTTGTATGGAATTTACAGATCTTTTTATTACATTTGCGCGTATGGCTGGCATTCCTGCCCGTGAAGTAAATGGTTATGCTAACACTCAAAACTCAAGACTTCGTCCACTGTCCCTTGCGTCAAGCACGACCGATATTCTGCATGCTTGGCCAGAATATTATGATGAAGAACGAGGATGGATTCAAATCGACCCAACTTGGGGTTCAACAACCGGAGGTTTAGATTTTTTTACAAAACTAGACTTCAATCATGTTACCTTTACACAAAAAGGTTATTCATCTGAATATCCATTGCCAGCTGGAAGTTACAAAACTTCATCAGACCAAAAAGATGTCAAGGTTGAATTTGCTAGTGAAGTTCCAGTTCAAGATCTCAAAATAAATCTTAAGCTTGATTTACCAAATCATTTTATTGGCGGAACAAGCGGAGCAGGAACAATTACTCTGTCAAACCTAGGTCAAAAATCAGTCATAGACCAAAAAATTATTATAGAAACCGACGCTCCAATATCGGGCAGTAAATCAATTAAGGTTTTATCTCTGCCGGCGTATTCAGTTAATACTTACAAGTTTGACTTGGCCAATAGCAACTTTTTTACTAATAAAAAATACCCGATTAAGGTAATTTATCAAGATCAAGTAATTCAAAGCGAAATTACAATTAGACCTGTGTTCTTTTCGCAAATAATCCTTTATTTGATAATATTACTGTCCGGAATTAGCGTAACAGTCTTTAGCTTTAGAAAAATTAAGCAAAAACACATAGAATCATTTCCATAAAAGCTAAAAACCTTTTATGATAGGCGGTAAAATAATTGACCGTAAAAAATATCTAAGTTTGCCTCAAACTCCAGGAGTATATATCTACCGAGATAACTCAGGGAAAGTTATCTATGTTGGCAAATCAGTAAGTCTCAGGTCTAGAGTTAGTAGTTATTTCAAACCACCCGAAAAATTATTACCCAAAACGGCCAAACTAGTTGAAGAAATCAGAAAAATTGAATATATCGAAGTTGAAACAGAGGTGGAATCTCTACTTTTAGAAGCTAATTTAATCAAAAAATACCTTCCAAAATACAATATCGTAGTCAAAGATGACAAAAGCCCCATATATATAAAAATTGACTACAACTCTGATGTTCCCAAGGTACTAGCAGTCAGAAAACCAAAATACAAAATTAAAAGAGGGGATTATATATTTGGACCATTTCCGTCCTCTAAAACCGTAACGTATTTTCTCAAAAACATCAGAAGAGTAATTCCGTTTTGTACTCACACTTCAGACCAAAGGCCCTGCTTGTATGTACATCTTGGTTTGTGTCCAGATCCGTATAGATCTGAAACTAACCGTTTACTCTACAAAAAAAATCTTAAGATATTAATTAAATTTTTGTCTGGAAAGTATCGCAAAATTATTACTGACTTAAACAAACAAATGTTGGCAGCCTCAAAAAATCAAAAATTTGAGGACGCGTTAAATATTAAAAAGCAAATTGAGGGATTAACTTATGTAACTCAAAAAGTCAGATATCCTGAGGAATATCTCAAATCACCCAATTTACTATCTGATCTTAATCTGCAAAAAATTAAAGGTCTAAAAAAAATCCTTAACTTATCAACAACACCAAAAAGAATCGAATGCTACGACATTAGTAATTTTCAGGGAACTAATGCCACAGGGTCAATGGTTGTTTTAACTAATGGTGCACCAGATAAAAGCCAATATCGCAGATTCCGCATTAAAACCATGGACACGCCAAACGATTTTGCAATGCATAAAGAAATGTTGACCAGAAGACTAAAAAACGCTTGGCCACTCCCTGATTTATTCGTAATCGATGGAGGCAAAGGGCAAGTTTCCACCGCGTATTCCGTTTTGAGAAATAATAATATTAATATTCCCTTAATTGGACTCGCTAAACGACTTGAAGAAATATTTTTACCAAACGAACCAAAACCAATACTCTTAGAGAGAAATTCTCCTGCACTTCTATTACTACAGCAAATTAGAGATGAATCTCATAGGTTTGCAATCACTTATCACAGAAATCTAAGGCAAAAAAAACAATTTGAACGCATAAGAAGTATTGTGTCATAGTATTTATAACAATGAAAAAAATTATCAGAAGTCTAATTACTGTCGCTCTATCATTTTGGGTAACCATCACAATTATTAACTCAATCGAGCTAGCCGATGGTCAGCGCAGTTTTACAATTGCCTGTATTGGCCTATTTGTTGTCCATTATTTCGTTAGGCCTATTGCAAAAACAATACTTTTACCTGTAAATTTTATTTTTTTTGGACTACTTAGCTTTATTCTTACTTCAATATATTTCTATTTCCTAGTAATGCTTTATCCATCTTTTCAAGTAAGCCCTTTCTATTCTCCAGTTACAAACATTAACGGTTACATTATTCCAGAGATAAGCCTCAGCTTTTTTCTTACCATTTTGGCTGCAGCTTTGGTATACTCTTTCACCGCAAGTCTGGTTCGCTGGATTTTGCACTAAATATGAAATTCATCAATCGTTTTTTGGGTGATTTTTTTGAAATTGCTCCAACAAAGCAAAAGGTCGTAGCCATCGGTGGCGGAATCGGTACCGCTCAATTATTGCGAGGGCTAAAAAACTATTCAAATCTTGATCTTACTGCAATTATTTCCATGGCTGATGATGGTGGATCCGCCGGTCGAGTTCGACGTGCCTTTGATATTCAGCCTCCAGGCGATTTAATTACATGTCTAGCAGCACTTTCTGCTGACGAATCAGTAGTCAAGGATATGTTGTTATATCGTTTTAAAGGCGACAGATACGGTCACGACACCTCGATAGAGGGTCAAAAGCTTGGAAACCTTGCCATAGTTGCTCTTCGAGATATTACGGGCGATTTTAATCTTGCATTTGAAAAACTCTCAGAAATTCTTTCCCCACGCGGTGTGGTTTTGCCAGCTACCAAAAACATGGTATCGATTTGGGCTAAAACGGTTGAAGGTAAAAAAGTAACAGGGGAGGAGAATATTGATCTAGGAAAATATAACGGAAAAAGACAATTAGAATCAGTTCACCTAATTCCCAAAAACGCTCCTGCTTTTGAAAAATCCACTCAAGCAATACTTGACGCAGATACAATTATTGCTGGTCCAGGCGATCTTTATACGTCAATTTTGCCCGTGCTAATAATTAATGATGTAACCAAAGCAATCAAAAAATCTAAGGCAAAAAAGATCTTTGTAGTCAATGTCACAAACAAACCGTTCGAAACGCCTAACTATTTTGCCGAAGACTATCAAAAAGCCATTATTCGCCATTTAGGATTTGACCCATTCGATTATTATTTAATTAACAATAATACCCAGTCCCCAATTCCTGATAACCTTAATTATCATTTTGTTACAACCAAAACTAAAAATAAAAAATTCAAATTTGCGGACATTGTAAAAGCCGACTATGCTATTCATCACGATCCCGACAAACTTGCCGAAACCATAATTCATCTTACAAAATAACAATAAACTTAATCCTTTTGCTATAATCTCCACTATGGGAATCAATCAAATACTCAGCATTCTTCTAATTGTTATCTCAATACTTTTAACAATCTCAATTTTGTTACAAAGCAAAGGTGTTGGCCTATCATCAACCTTTGGTGGAGGTGGAGATTTTTACAGGTCCAGAAGGGGAGTAGAAAAAATTCTATACTACATGACTATTGGACTAGCTGCTGTATTTTTTGCCATCTCAATTGCGCTTGTCATCCTTAATTAGTTTTATTTAGCCTACAATCTTGTGAAAGTTAACACAAAAGCTTTTTCCCGTCGGATTAGATTTTGGTTTTGGATAACCAAAGCTTACATTGTCAAAAGAGCTGCACTAATAGCGGTGATAATAATATTAATTTCAGGAATATTTGCTCTGCTATTCAAAGGTCTACCTTTAATTATTGGCAGAGATATTTACACGCACGCTGTTGTTGGTAACTATAAAATATCCGAAGTTCCACCTGAAATCTTAAGCCTTGCCACAAGAGGTTTGACACGAGTCGACGAAAATGGTCAGGTTAAGCCTGACATTGCTATCTTTTGGAAGGTTAGTGATGATAAAAAAACCTTTACTTTCCAAATCGATAAAAATATTTCTTGGCAAGATGGACAAAAAGTAACAATCGATGATTTTGTCGACATTTTTCCAAGAGTCAAAAGTAAGGTTGTTAGTGAAGATACAATCGAATATCAGCTAGATGATCCACTAGCATCCTTCCCGACTGTTGCCGCAGCGCCAATATTTAGGAAAGGCACTTATGCAGGTACCGGAGCATACAAATTAACAGAAATTAAAGAAGTTGAGCAAATTGTCAAAGAACTTCATTTCACCAAAGCTGACAACAGATTTAAACGACTGATTGTTGAATTTTTTCCGAATCGCGAATCAGCCTATCTTGCCTACAAACAAGGCAGAGTCAAGTCAACTGAGGTTTTCAATCCTAATCCATTCATTAACTGGCCAAACGTCAATAATATAAATTACAAAAGACCCACACGGTTAGTTGCGGCTTTTTTTAACACAAAAGACGTATTGCTTGGGGATAAAAAAGTTAGACAAGCTCTGAATCATTTAATTCAAAAAGACTTTATAAGTGGTGGAATTTTAGCCACCGGACCAATTCCATCAACATCTTGGACATATTCAGAGAATGTCAAAAAATACGAATATGATGTTAAAAAAGCAGAGGAGTTACTAAAAGATTTAGATAAAAGCATCGAGAAAAAAATAACAATCAGCACTACCAGAGACTACGAAGATATCGCAAAGCAAATTGCTGAAGATTGGACAGCTGGAGGATTTAATGTTGAAATAAAAAATGTTCGCGGTGTACCTGATAGTTTTCAAGTCCTAGTTGGAGCCCAAAATATTTCGTCAGACCCAGACCAATATTCACTTTGGCATTCAACGCAGGTCAAAACTAATTTAACCCAACTAAGTAATGTTCGTATCGACAAACTTCTTGAGGATGGCAGACAAACAATTGCTCAATCAGCACGGCAGCAACAATACAATGAATTTCAGAAATATTTGGTTGATGAAGCCCCTGCTGTTTTTCTTTATTTTCCTGACAAACAAATTAGCGTAATCAAAAAACACTTTTCCGACCTTGAAGAAATATTAAAAACCAACAATTTCTTAGTTCGATAAAGAACTACTATGTGGGAACGCAGGGATTCGAACCCTGGACCAATCGCTTAAGAGGCGACTGCTCTACC
>CAYQLK010000005.1:0-11512 GCA_964418515.1 uncultured Gammaproteobacteria bacterium
GTTGAGATACCAACAGAAGTGCAGGAGTTGATGGATAGAAGAGTTGAGGCGAGAAGTGCGGGGGATTATGAATTAAGTGACTTACTAAGAGAGAAAATTCGCGAGATGGGTTACGAGGTGGAGGATAAGTAGTTAATTCATTTTAATTTAAATTGAGCTACGAGCCTGCTTTTTCGCGCTAAATTTTGAATTTTTATAGTTACTCGCCAAAATTCCTCCAAAAGCTGAACCAGTCATTTTTGTCGTCAGTTTTGGCTACGTCCTGCTTTTTCGCGCTAAACGCGCGAAAAAATAGCCCGCTATTGCTAGCGGGCGTAGGGTGAACTTAGGTTTGTCGTGGACAGGCGAAGAGGACTCTAGGAATCCACTGCCAGACAATCTTGGGTGTGCCAGAAACTGCCACCGCAGGCTTTGCACGCAGGGCCTCGGATGAGGCGAGAACCAACTCGGATGCCGAGGTCAGTTGTTCTGTTCGGCTGAGGTGGAGGAATGAATGGGGGCGGTTGGTTTCCGTTTGTTGGGGGCATTCTGCTTATTCTCCTTGGTTTTAGAAGAGTCTGCAGCTACGGTAGTGGCCTAATTCTCCACCACAGTATTCGCAGCCGTAGACTTTTTCGCCTCTGGCGAGTATTGCATCGCGGTTGTCCCATTGTTGGGCGAGGAAGTTTTTGTAGTCTCGGTCGTAGAATTCGAGTGGGCGGTTGCGGTGCATGATTTCCGCGGCCGCTGCAGGTGAGACATTGAGGTGCGGATGAAAAGATGATGGCACTTTGATGAACTCCTTTTTTTATTCTTCGTATTTGCAGTCGAAGGCGTGGAAGTAGCTCTGCCGGCATGACGGACAGGGGATGATTTTGTCTATTTCTCCGCGGTCCAGACGCTTGTGGTTTTCGCGCATTTGCGCGTTGACTCGGTCACGCTCGACGATGTGGTGAGCCACTGCAGGCGACACAGTGAGGTTTTGGAATGGGCTCGGTGGCTGATTGCCGAATAGGCTCATGTCTGAAAGACTCCTAATGTTAAGTTACTAGCAAATTATATCATTTTGCTTAAATTATGGCCTAGAGTATTGAAATATAAGGCTAAAAATGGTATAATTGGGGGCAATAGTGAAGTGTCAAAGCTTCTGCTAAATCAGTACTTTAAAGAGGTGAGATTTGGTCAAGTTTTTGTTTGTTCGGGCGCTCGGCGCGTATGCGGTTTTGGTCGCGGCACTCGTCGCCTTCGTCTGGTTCACCCGAGAGAAGGTCATCAGCTTCGAGCTTGATTGCCTCGAGCTGGATGACTGGGAAAACAAGGGTCGGGTCTGGTTCTACTCGGAGTTCCTCGGCGCCGCCGATAAGGCGGGAATCCCCGTAAGGCTTTCCCAGTCGATATTCCGAGTCGAAATGGGAATGAACAACGAATTCGTCGGCGTAGAGCTGTTCGGCGAGGATGCTGAACAAGGCAGTCTTGCGGTCAAGGAGATTTTCATCTCCTACTTCGACGGCGAGTCTGGCTGGGAGCGAATCGTTCCGACGAGGCAAACCTACGGTTTGCATGGCGAACGCGTCGTTTGGTATTTCCCGACCGAGAGGCTTCTTGAGATGGGTAATGCACCAGCGGTGTTCTTCGTCAACTTCGGTCGCAAGCTGCGGTATGTCGAACCGACCATGCCTGCCCGAGCTCGCCTCAATCTCGTCTAACCCCAAGACGAGCCACTCTTATCCTCAACGCTCCACAAGCCCTCCCTTAAACAAGGAGGGCTCTTTTTTTGGTTGAATATTGCAACGAACCCATAATTACTCGCTCGCATTTATTCACAACTTCGGTAAAGCTCGTTGTTTCATAAATCCTCACTACGTCTTGTAGGCTAGTCCGCTTTGCAAACTAGCCTACCTGTATCTGCTCGTTTAATTTTTTTCAAAAACCCGCTCTTGCTCTTTTTTGCAAAAATTAATCTATGCGATATGGGTTTGATGCTTTGCAACAAACCCATAGTATTACTTGCATTTTGCGTGAGAACAGTGTAGAATTCCCGCCTCAACTCTTTGAGGCTTTGGGAGGCTAACGGAAATGTCCGACGTCAACACCGACACCGTGATCCACTACCTGCACATGCAGGAATCGCCGAACCAGTACAGGGTTTCGTTTTTCCGCACCGCGGAAGAGCGCAACTCTGAAGCTGACAAGTGGCGCCTTTCGCACCTCGAGTCTGGCCTCGGCTGTCCCGAGAATGGGGAGATCTGCCTCTACCGCGCCATCGAATGGCACGAGAACGAGGGCTGTTCGCGCTGCAAGGTCGACGACCCTCGGTCGTTGTTTCCGAGCTGGTACCAAGTTCACGAGTTGGCATATGCGTAAGTCTATTTAGGCTTGCCGCATCAACAAATTCGCTTTAGCCCTCTGTAGAAATACAGGGGGCTTTTTTTAATCTTGAGAGGACAAACTACGTTTTCCTCTCAACGCTTTGTCAGGCTAAGCCTGCCCTGACGGGTTCACAAAGCTACTCTTCTTTCCTTATTGAGACACAAGCAAAAACGGCCGACTCTTTTCCCTTAAGTTTCAGGTTTCCTGTCTCGTAGAGAGAATAAATAAAAAAATTTATTCTTAACGCAGGCTCGTAACTTTTAGTTTGAGAAAAAGTGGGAAACTCAGCTTTTTTGAACAACTAAAGTGAGAACCTAAAATTACTCACTCGTATTTATTCACAACTTCGGTAAAGCTCGTTGTTTCATAAATCCTCACTACGTCTTGCAGGCTAGTTTGTTTCACAAACTATCCTGTAGTAATTGACTTTTGAAGCTAAATGTGATAGACTCTCTGCCAGAACTTTAAAGAAATTAAGGAGTAATGCGTGAGCATTGTTGTGGATATTCCGTTCACCGAATTTCGTGGCCGTAATTGGCATGAAATGGAGCGGGATGAACTACAGAAGGTCTTTACGGAGGCCTGTGACGAGCAACTCAAACCACATGGTTTGAGGGTCAGGGCTACTATTGTCCATAACCCGATGGGTGATGGGGAAAAGTGGTTCATGGCTCTGCAGTTCATCGACGAAACCGAACGCAAGGGCGCACTTCTTCGGGAGATGTCCTTTTTCTTCCTCAACGAACGAGAGATGGAAGACAAGATTAAATGGATTCCATCAAGGCGTGCCGACATAAGGACAGCTCAACCATCGATGATCTTCACGTTCTCGTACGGGCGCCTTCGCCGCATCAACGACCAGCTCATGTTCCTTCGGCTCGACTTCGGTTCGGAGATCAAGTACGGTCTTCGTTCTGGTAAGCGCGGGACTGCTGTTCAGTCCCTAACGACCACCTAGATCAAGGAGAACAAGTGACCTTCAGTTTCGAAAGGCATGCGGCTAGTGCCGCAAAGCCCAAGAAGAAGCCCAAGGCCGAGAAGCGCTCGTGCTATCACTGCTCGCGTTTGACCGCTCGTATTCAGGAGCTGTTTAGTGGTCGCAAGGTTCACTTGTGTGGTCTGTGCTGGGCGGTGAATTTTTCCGATCAGCAGAAGAACCGCATCATAAGCGCCATCGAATCCCGCGAGAAGATCGCACTTCGGAGTCGTGAGCATGCGCACTCTGGTAATCACGGACTACAAAACGTTCGTGGCACTCGTGCACGCGTTGTGTCTGGTGGTTTGCCCTCCTTGGGTAAGCGTCGCTAGAGCCGCATCGCTCCTATCCCATACATAACCCCCTTAAGACTAGACTGTCGAGAGGGGGTTTTTCTTTGGTTTGAAATTTGGAGTAAGGAGGAATAGAATACTCGGTCTAGAACCTTGACGAGGAGAGATTTAGTTGGCTGAGTCAGAGAAAGTGGTGTATTACTACACCACTCTTATTACTGGAAAGGGCCATTCCACGACCTTTTTCGCAACACCAGAGGAGCGCGACGAGGCAGTTTCTGATTTCCGCAACCGCTATTTCATGTCATCGTCGGCTTCGGTTTCGGCCGAGAGTGAAATGGTCTTGTCTGAGGCCGTTAAGTGGTTCACTCAGCACCGCGGCGACGACGCAAACATGAACGACCCTCGAGAATTGTTCTCGAACTGTAAACCCAAGGAGGCAGTAGTCTCCGGAGCCTGAAAAGGCAGACACTTTTGGCACTCATATTTATTTGTGGGTGCCTTTTTTTGAGGTAAAAAGTTTGCAATACAAGGCCTAGAGTAATAAAATAAGCTTCCTGAACTTTAAATTAACTAGGAATTGGAGAAAAGTACGATTTGTTCAAAGATATCATCGTTGGCCTAAAGCCGTGGGTGGTATTTACTAACGCACGGTATCAATTCGGAAGAGAGCTCGATGTTTCTGGTCTGATGGACTGGATGACAGACGCGTTTTGGTGGCAAAACCCTGAAAATCTTTGGGGCGTCAACGAGACTGTGGACTCTGTAACCATTGAGGTTCCAAAAACCTTGTTGTCACTACGACTAAGGCCAGTTATTGCCAGTTTTGGGCAAGATACTTGCCAGCTTGACGGTTATGTTGTTGACGACAAAATGTTTTGTTTTCGGCTGCGGGCGGATAATACGCTTATGCGTATTGCAAACCTAGAGGAGCCAGAGATGAGACTGAGATTCGTCGAAGACAGATACGCCAAGGCAATTCCTGAGTTGATGGCAATCTTGCCAAAGATTGGCCGTTAAAGATCTTTTTAGCTTTTGGCAAGCTGTCGGAAGCTGATACAAGACAATATGGCGCTCCTTTAACACGGAGTGCCTTTTTTTTGGATTAAGGCCTAGAGTGTTTGATTTATAGACTCAAAATAGTTATAATATCTGCTCGTACTTTAAGGCGCGGGGTGATATTTTGCCTGTCGTGGTTTCTGTGCCACTAGTAAGAAGAGAGCTTGGTTGGGGTTATGCGGACCGAATTTGGTTCGCAAGCCAGTTCAATCAAGCGTCCTTGCAAGCTGGTGTCGAGACTATGCTTGCTCTGGATGCTCTTACTCAGCCCGTGGTTGGTACTTCAAGCGAGTACCTCCACATCAGATTCGCCAATCGTTACGGCGAAAAGTCGTTTCCGATTGTCGAAAAAATCTACATCAGCTACTTCGACGAAGCGGGAGCTGAGCACCGGCTTGTTCCGAAAATCGCGGATCGTGATCACGGTATAGGTCGATACCCAATCTCGTGGGTTTTTCGCCTGCGGGACCTGCAGGAAGTCAGCGGACGCCTAAACGAGTTTGTTGTCGATTTCGGACCTGAAGTTTGTTTTGTCCCAATCTCCAAAAGGAGGTCAAGGCCTAGCAAGCTCAAACTCCTCACCTTTGGTCTTGTTGCCACAGTTGTTTCGGTCCTTTTCACTGAGAAGGTCAAGAAGCGCTCTGCAAAAGGCCAGCACAAACAAGACGAATCGTCTGAGAAAGGTTAATTCCCTTGACCAGCACCAACATCCGGCACCCTTTATATGGGTGCCTTTTTTTGTGTTTTATAGGGATTTTGGATTAGAAACGCAAAAATATTTATTCTTATTGTAAAAATAGGCCTAGAGCATTAAAATTCTTTCGATTCTGGTCATAGAGAAGTTCCTATCCCAATAGGAAGAAAGAGGAAAGTAGTCTATGTCTGGTCAAGAGTTCGATTTGGATGTCCATGAGCTACCGGAGGTTATGGAGAGCGGTGATGACTTGGTCTTCTGGTTGAATCTCAGGTTCGACCCTAACAATCGCTATCTTGCTGCAAAGGGCGTGGTTGGCGGCGAGGTCATAACCGTTTCACACGCACCTGGTTCGCAAGGTCGTCGGTTGGTTTTTGGGTTTCCAAAACTCGCCAAGTCGATTTTTCGGCTGACACTTGAATCTCCTCGCAAGAAGTCGAGTGTTCAGGCGAACTATCGTTTCGTTGAAGGTGTGAACAAGCCGTTCCAGTTCTCGTTTGACTGGGATGACTTTGTGTCCGCACTGGATACTGATACGGTTTTGCGGTTTACACTTCATGCGTGAACTGTCAGAGTCGTGCAAATTGCCCCCCCCCGAGTAACATCGGGGGCTTTTTTTGAGGTTTTTTGGTGTACAATTATTTACCAAGAAGCAAATCAAAGTGAGGCGGGTTGACGATGTATCTTCAGGTCATGACGCATTCGTTCGAACGGGTATTTGTAGAAGGAGAATTCGAACTTCGTGGCAAGCTTGTAGAAAGCTTGTTGGATGGATTCCTTCACAAAATACTCAGGCGCTCTGGTTTGTACGTTGTCGGTTGTTGTTTCGACAACTTTGAGAATGTCGAACAACTAACCTTGACGATTCTCGACTGTGAAGGTCGAGGAGTAAGGATGTCGGAGATCAAGTTGATCTTTGATATCGATTCGAACAAACCGTTTTTTGCAGTGCGGGGAGCGGTTATTGGGTGCGGTACTTATCGTTTTCGTGTCATACCGTACTACCAGCCTTATGTTCAAAACTTCTGCAGGTTTGCTTTTGAGTTTGTGCTTCCACCTTCAAGTGGAGCGCAAAACGAGACTGTCGAGCCGTAAGTAGTGTTTGTGATGTAACTAAAAAGCATCGCGAACGAGTCCATAGACACCTTTTGAGAAAGAGGTGTCTTTTTTTAACTTTCCTGTGGACAAGTTAGGCCTAGAGTATTAAAATTACCTCTAGCACTTTTGCAAATAAGCGAGGTATATCTGGTGACGATTCAGATTGAGGAACTTAGGTTCCCTGTGACTGGAGCCAGCCGAGATAGTTTTCGGCAGACGGTTCACAACACGAATGGTTGGGCAGAGATTTTTGGCAAGATCTTGGCCGCACCATCGGCAGTTTGGGGCCGTAACAAGCCTGAGACGCAAATCTGGGCGCTCGTACGAGTGGACCGAGTCAGGAATGATTATCGACTACTGTTTCGGTTTGTCAACGCGGCCACCGGTGACGATCTTCACCTTGGCGGACTGGTTATCGAACACGGCGGACCTCAGGTGATAGCACCCATGACCCATGCGAGCATGCCGACAATCATTGCCGCCAAAGGTATGTACGGAGTTCGTGGTGAGACTCGAATGCATCATGGCTTTGCGGTTAACGGCCTTCGCGGTGTTTTTCCGCAGGCACGTTGTCTGGTGGTCAAGTTGGCTTTGCCTCCAGGTATAACCAAGCCTGTCATTGCGGTTCCGGAAGTGGCTGGGCGGGAGGATGAAAGCGAGTTTGGCCAGCTTCGTGGAAACGGCTCGCACCATTACGAAGAAGAGAGGTTTTTCCCGCGGAGGGGCCAATTTCCGCAAGACCGTGACATGGATTGGCCAAGACCAGTTTATCGGGGATAATCCCGAAGCAAACGACTGCAATTAGTGGTCACACAACCCTTTAAGGGCGTTTCTGTAACAAGAGACGCCCTTTTTTATTTGTCTTAGTTATCCTGTAGTATTGGATTTTTATTGATTGAGAGGTATAATTTGGTCCGTTCGTTAACAGACTACAAACACCAAAAATCGAGGAGATATGTAATATGTCTGAGACATTGTCCTTCGGGGCGACTTTTGACCACCAATCACGGTCGAAGCTCGAGAAGGAGCCGTTTACCGATTGGCCGACGATTCTCTGGGACGTTGTTGCCGGCGGAAGAGAAACAAGGCATTTTCGTGCCAAGAACCTGACGGTTTCTGTCGTCTACAAGCTGTTTTTCCCTTACCGTAAATGGCTGATTTTTTCAGCTGCTTTCGGTGGAGACAATAGCAGCACAAGGGTGGAAATCGTGGATCTCGAAATCCATACCGACCACACCAACATTCCTGTAATCAAATCAAGGGTTTTTCCCGATGGGGTTGCTGGAGGTGAGCAGTATGTTGGAATGAGGTATTTCGACGCTGTCGACGTGAGGGGCCAAATCAAACAGCTCACAGGCATCTACTTCACAGTCCAGATCAAAGAACCTGTGGAGGCGTGAAGGTCAAATGGGGAGAGTTATTTTGGAGTTTGACCGTTTATCCCCTGTAGGGTTAAAAACCCTGCCCTAATACAGTAGGAGGTGGGTTCTGAAAAAAACTTTTGAGATCCCTCTAAGGTCTTGGAGGTATTCTTGGGCAAGAAAACCAGTTAAAACTTGGCCGATGGTTATAGTTCAGCTGGTTGATTTGGCCGAGGATTCACAACACGCCTTGGAGGGAATCACTCTCGAAATTATTCCTACCAACGTTGTTGGAAAGGAAGCAATCGCTTTTGGCTTTGTTCGGACTCCAAAAACCCGAAAAGCCAAAGTGCGTGTTTATTTCGACACAGATAAGGAGGGTTCCGATGTTTTCGAGGAGGGAATTGCTTCTGTAGGGATTGATGGGTCCGGTACGGGAAACCGTATTTTTTTCCTTCGAGATTTGGTGAGGATTCTGCCAATCGCTAACGCGCTCGTTATCGAGGTCGACGATGAGGAAGAAAAGCCCCGTAAGCCTCGAAGGCGGAGCTTGTGGCGTCGGATGAATCTTAGCTTTGGAGGTGGACAAAAGTAGTCTGACGAGCCGTTTGGCGCCCTGTAAAAAGGGCGCCTTTTTTTTTGCTGTCTAATGGATAATTCGCCAAATGTAAGTTGTATAATTAGGGTATGGGAGAAATCCTTTCGTGACTGCCCAAGGTGTTTTTAGAGTTGAAATTTTCCATTTAGATTTGGTTGCTAGATTGACCCCAAAATATTTTTTTCCGAACTTGTTTTTACCTTTATTTAGTGAAAGGGGGTGAAAAATAAATGAAACAATTATTAAAAAAAGCGTATTTTGCACTTGCTTCGACAATAGTTGGTATGGGTTTTGTTGCGGTCTCGGCATTAGCCGCCGACACAACTACAGTTGTGTTACCAGGCGATATGGCTGTTGATTTTGCTGATGTGATTGCAAATCCTACAAAATGGTTATTCTACAATGACGAGAGCGATACTTTAGACAATACTCTTGGAACATTTGTGAATGGACCTGCAACACCCCCAGCGGGTGATGGTAGTATACAAATTTCAGTTACAGGAACTCAAAGACGCAACTTGGCGACTTATCAGTTCAGCGGAACAGCGTTGTCAGACATTTCCGAACTAAAATTCAGTACATATAATCCTTCTGCCGGTAACGGTGGTAGCGTGAATCGTTCGGGTTATTTGCACTTCAACGTTGACTTCAACGGAACTGATACTTGGCAAAGAAGGTTGGTTTATGTACCTTCGGTTAATGGAGCGGTAGTACAAAATAGTTGGCAAGAGTGGGACGCAGTTGATGGCGGTAACGCGAAATGGTCATATTCAGGACCAACTTGGCCTGTGACCGGAGAGCCAGGAACAACCACTAAAACTTGGAGCCAAATCTTAACTGATTATTCAGGTGTTCGAATCAGAGTCACTGACTCGTTCCTTGGAATTCGTGTGGGAGAGCCTTATGCAGATGGATATACCGAAAATGTAGATTTAGTTAAATTCGGTGTTGGTGGAGATTCCAAAATATTTGATTTTGAGGTTTCTCAAGCTCCTTCTGTGCCAGTAATTACTACACCTGTAAACAACGCAATTGTTACGACTTCGGCACTTACCAAAATCGACTGGACTGACTCAACTGGCGGAACTAATCCACCGTTTGAGTATCTCTATGAGGCGTTTAATGACGCTGCCTACACCACAAGTATTTATACGAGTGCTTGGCTAGGAGTGTCTGAGATTCCTACACCTGGGACGGGTCCGGGAGATTATTATGTTCGTGTGAAGGCGAGAAATGCATTGGGTAGTGAAACTGATTGGAGTAATGGAGCACTATCTCCTTACAAAATAACAGTAATAGCTGATCCACTGCTGGTTGGGCCACCAACGGACAAAAATCAGTGTAAGAGAAATGGCTGGAGAGTATTCAACAATCCTACGTTTAGGAACCAAGGTCAATGTGAGAAATATGTCAAAGATCACAGAGATGATGGAAAAGCTGAAGGTGATTTGAGATTAGTTAATCCGAATCAGAGAATTAAGTTTAAGTTGTCTGAAGAGGACGTATCTAATTCTAACCACCACAAGTCGAAACGAAACCAAGTTGAATATTGGAATTACGAATATCCTGGCGTTCTGCATTATAAGGCTGATGTTATTTGTGTAGAAGTCGACAAGATAACCAAAGAAGCACGTTTTGTGTTTCAGATTCCTGAAGGCTGGCCAGGTTTAACTGGTCTGTATGTAGTTGCTTATGTTAAAGACATAAAGCAAAGAGGAGTGGCTGATCTTTATGGTCACGCTGCAACTGCAGATTTAACTACAGCTACGGCTTGGTGTGATACAGGTGTTGGATTTGCTCCAGCAATGTATTCAGTCGTTAGAGGTAAAGTAGAAGTAAAATAAACTTTTGCTTTATGCTTAAAAAACCCAATAGAAGTAAGAAAAAACCCGCTCGTGCAGATGCATGAGCGGGTTTTGGGTGATGTGGGGAAGAAACCTTTTGATCCTTGTTGTGTGGCCCGTGAGTTACGGGTGGTAGAAGTGGGCGACGAGGTTGCCGCTGTGGCTTTCGGTCAGCACGTGGTATTCCCACGTGCCCCAGATTGCCCATTCGGGGTTGCCAACGTAGCGCGGATCGTCTTCCGACACGATCTGGTAGTGGTATGCGCCGTTGCCGTCGAAACCTTTGCAGTGGATCATATTCGAGATGACACCGCTGTCCATGAACGGATCGTTGTTGAAGTCACCCTTCGAGTGGATGCGATAGAAGCAGGTCGAGAGGGTGTCGGCGTCGAGATCGGCGATTTGGGTGATGCCGGGAGAGGTATAAATTCTCCCGTCGCCGAGATCCCAGTAGTAATCGCCGTCTGTGTCGTATGCGTAGACGCTGTCGTACGTACACACGACCTGAACGCCGGCGTCGCCAATGTTGTTGTTGTCGACGTCCCCATTGCGAGGAATCATGCAGTTCGTGTTCTTGCCGCCGGCGGCCGAGACGGTCGCGGTGGTCATGAGCGTGAGGCAGAATAGTGCAGTGATGAGCAGGATCAGTTTGCGCAAGGTACTTGGTTACTCCTGTTTTGGTTTGGATGTGAAAGATCGAAGTGTTTCGCCCCCACGGCGTAACAATTGCATGCTTGATCTAGGTACTTTCCGTTAGGTTAGTCCAAATCCAGCTAGCGCGGCTACGAATTATAGGTTATAAATTGGTAATAATCAATGTTTGATTTTAGATGTTTGTTGCTTAGATAAGATCTACAATTGTCTTAATCGTTTGAGAATCGAAAGGGATTTTGTGGTGACCTCTGACTTTGGCGAGCTGGTTGGTTGAGGCGGTAGGAAGTTTGCTCTGGTTAGGGTGCCAAACATGGTTATCGAAGGTTGGGGTAATGGTACATATTTTACTATCAAGGTCATATTTACTACTTAGAGTTTGAATTATCTCGCTATTGGGATGAAGCTCTTTGTATTAGAATGACTGGACTTTTGCCTTCTACAATATGAACGAGATAGTGTTTGGGGGGGGCTTGCGATATTGATACATCATTCGCCAGCCGTTGGCCATATAAGCGTAGTCAACTGCCCAGTCTAAAATTTTTCTCTTAGGATAACTACAGTTTATCTTATTTAACGGGCAACGGAT